>JBJTAQ010001162.1:0-1427 GCA_046090945.1 Pirellula sp. | reverse complement strand
CGGATTCAGTTTACGCCCGACCTGATGCCTTCGGACATCACTGGAACGAATGTTTTGGAGGAGGACGCCCAAGGGCGCCGAGAGTTTCGATTTGTCGAAGGGCCGATCTTTACGAATATTCTGCTTGCCGACGAAATCAATCGAACGCCACCAAAGACGCAGGCGGCATTGTTACAGGCTATGCAGGAGCGTGAGATCAGCGTCGGTCGGCAGACCTATGCGCTTCCCGATCCTTTTTTTACGATCGCCACGCAGAACCCTATCGAACAAGAAGGGACTTATCCGCTCCCCGAAGCCCAGCTCGACCGATTCATGTTCAACATCAAGGTTGGTTACCCGACTGCCGATGAAGAAGAGAGGATCTTGACGACCACCACGCGGGGTGAGAAACCGGAGATTGCCAAGGTTCTGTCGGCTCGAGCGATCTTGAACATTCAGAAGTTGGTCAACTCGGTGGCGGTCAGTCCATTTGTGATCAAGTATGTGGTGGCATTGGTTCGAGCGACACGTCCGGGAGAGTCCGATTCCCCGGAAGTGGTCAAGGAGTTATTGGACTTTGGGGCAGGTCCACGTGCTGGACAGTTCTTGATCCAGGCCGGCAAGGCGATGGCGGCCATGGATGGGCGGTTCAACATCGCCGTCGAGGACATAAAAAGGATCGCAGTACCTGTTTTGCGACACCGCTTGAGCACCAACTTTCAGGCGCAAGCCGATGGGATGACGGCGGATAAAATCATCACGCGGCTTCTGAAGGATCTCAAAGAGCCTGCGATTCCGAAATATGCCGGGGTTGATCCAAATGCGATACAGATGGCCCCTCCCCCGATTCAGTAATGGACGGTTTATAACAGACGTTTTTGAGGGGGATGGTCTTAGGTGCAGTGGGATGTTTCGGTTAGCCAAGCGGTGCTGCTAACGCTACTTATCGGCGTATCGGTTGGATTTCTGACGACCCTCGTTGCCCTGGCGCTGAGCCTTGCGACCTTTTGGATCCGGATTGCGGGTTGGAGGTTAGCGATAGCGATCGTGTCGAGTTTCTTGCTTGTTCCGCTATACGTCCAAGCGACTGCGTGGAGTGCGGGGTTTGGTTCGAATGGGTGGTTGCGGCTCAGTCAAGTCGACGCATCGAAGAATCCAGGATTGGGGGTGGCGAGTGTTGTTTGGATCCACGCATGTGCCGCTCTGCCCTACTGCTTTTGGATCGTGACCCTCGGCTTGCAGAGAGTTCACAATCCGTCGGTCGATCAGGGGCTCATCGAATTTGGACCTTGGGTGACGTTGCGCAAGCAGATCATCCCGAGGCTTAGGCTGTGGCTTGTTGGGTCCATGCTTTGGGGTTTTGCGTCGGTGCAGTATGACATGGCCGTCACGAATCTGTTTCAAACGCCGACGCTTTGCGAAAGCGTTTATCAGCAGGTGCAGTTTGG
>JBJTAQ010001161.1:0-1626 GCA_046090945.1 Pirellula sp. | reverse complement strand
AAGGACGATGATTTCGCCGACCACCAGACCAGTTCGGTCCGCTTTTCCAGCGTTTCAAATCGCTGTGGATTTCCTGATTTTGGCGGTTAGCTATGTCGGGATCGCCCATCTGCAAACCTCAACCACCGGTCTACCGCCGCTACAAACCGTCTTCCTAGCTGCGTTAGGCTTCGTCGTAGCGGGAGAGTTTCTCGGGGTTTTCAATACCAGCCATCACCGACCTGCCGACTACGATATCTTGCTCATCAGTGGCGCATGGCTAGCCGGCTTCAGCTTCGCGGTCTTTGCGGGGTTTTTACTCAATCCGCTCAGCGAGCCATTGAGCAGCAACCAATTGGCTTTGTGGTTTTTGATGGCGTTGCTGTTCGTCCTTCTATTCCACATGCTCGGCCGAGGCTTGTTTGCTTGGATGAGCGAACGAGGTTGGTCGGCCAGACGCTGCGCGATCCTTGGAAACAACCCGTTGGGACAGCAGCTTGCCGACGCGGCCGCATTTGACCGCGATCTAGGGCTATCGATCTGCGGAATCTTTGACGACAACTCCGAGGGTGCATCGGGGGATTTTCAGGAATTGCTCTCACAAATATCCAAGCGAAATATCGACACGGTCTTCATTGCCGAGCCGATTTATAACGAACAAAAAATCAGAGGCTGGGTCGACCGCTTGGCTGATACCACCGCATCGGTCTACTTAGTCCCCAATATCCTGGCTTTCGACCACCTCTATTCCCGATGGGGGTTTGTCGGCGGACATACCGTTGTTAGCATTTTCGAGACACCCATCTACGGCGTCGACGGATGCTTTAAGCGTGCATTTGACGTCGTTTTCAGCATCCTCGGTCTGATCCTCTCGGCGCCCATCATGGCCATGGCGGCCTTGGCCATCAAGCTTAATTCGGCCGGGCCAATCCTGTTCCGTCAGCGTCGCTATGGGTTGGATGGCCAAGAGATCCTGGTTTGGAAATTCCGGACGATGACAACCATGGACGACGGCAAGGATGTCAAGCAGGCCACCAGAAACGACCCTCGCGTCACCGAGGTTGGACGCTTCCTGCGAAGGACCTCTTTGGATGAACTCCCCCAATTGTTCAACGTTTTGTCGGGTTCGATGTCTTTGGTTGGCCCGCGGCCCTATGCCGTGGCTCACAACGAGCAGTTTCGCAGCTTGATCCGTGGATACATGCTTAGGCACAAGGTTAAGCCTGGGATCACAGGGTTGGCCCAGGTGCTAGGCAGCCGGCTAGAAACCGACACGGTGGAAAAGATGCGAGCCAGAATCGAGTTGGATCATCGCTACATTCGAGACTGGTCGCTTTGGCTGGACCTGAAAATCATGGTAAAAACCATCGCGGTGGTACTGCGGCAAGAAGCCCACTAGGGAAACGGAAATTTCTTCCACTTTTTCCGGTTTGTCCTGCAGTCACTTGGAACGAAATGACTAAAATTCCATCCGTTATTGGGTGTCCAGGGCCGGTGTTTTGGGCCATGGAATGGTCGAGGAATGGTCAACGTTTCCAAAGGTACAAAAAAGATGCGTTGGGAAGGCAGAGAAGAATCGAAGAACGTCGAAGATCGCCGAGGTTCGGCGATGCCTGTAGCAGGGATGGCCGGCGGTGGATTGCTGTT
>JBJTAQ010001160.1:0-2666 GCA_046090945.1 Pirellula sp. | reverse complement strand
TTTCGTTCACATCTTGTTTCGAAACTCTTTAAAGGGGAATCGTGACATGTATCTTGTTTCTTCCAACAATCAAGGAGAGACATTTGGCATCGGAGAACGACTTGGACTCCATCCATTGGGCAAGCATTTAAGCTCCAATGTTGGAGTCCAAGTCGTTCTCCGATGCCAAATGTCTCTCCTTGATTGTTGGAAGAAACAAGATACATGTCACGATTCCCCTTTAAAGAGTTTCGAAACAAGATGTGAACGAAATTACCTTCGGCCACAACCGATGGATGGCAACACTCACAGATACTTCCATCGGGCGATTGGTAAACCAACTGATTCTTACTCCAACTTGCCCCTTGATCGATCGATTTCGAGGCAAAGAGCTGAGTCCGCTTCGCACGGAGGTCAAGCCAAACGCACCACAATGTTCCATCGTTACTCGATGTCATTGCGTGCAGGCCCTCCCGCGCCGAGGCCTCAATGTCGTTGACCTTTACTGGGCCAAGCCAGCTCTTTCCACCGTCCAGTGTGCGGTACGCCAAAACGTCCCCATCAGTGCCTTTACCCTTCGGACCTCCAATTGCAGTGATGACAATAGAATCGCCGGCATGAGCAATCCGAGGACCTCTTCGCATTCCGAGAGACATGTTAGGTACCCTAAAGGCGACGAGCGGTGAGGGCTTCTCGTCCGATCCAACTCTGCAGTAATAAACGTCATCTCCAACGCCGAATGTAACATGTGCGACACCCCTCGAGTCCATACTCGCTTGCGGTTGTTTCGGTGATCTCTCGCTGCTTCCCGAGAAGATCGTGAAAGGTTCGGAACCAGAGACCAAAGCGGGAACAAATATTAGAAGAGCTGCCAAAGTAGTCTTAAGCATTCGGTGAACTCACTTGGTCTGACCTGGATAGCCCAGAGCCAAAAAGGTGAAAAAGTGCAGGAGTAACGATTTGGTCTAGAACGGTTGACGCAATCATGCCGCCAAACAACACAATGGAAAGCGGATAAAGGATCTCCTTGCCAGGTTCGCCGTACCCGAACAGTAAAGGAAGCAGTCCTACAAAGCTGGTCATGGCGGTCATCATTACTGGTGCAAGGCGCTCTAGGCTTCCACGGATAATCATTTCTTTCCCAAATGGCATGCCATCAACCTCCATCAAGTGTTGATAATGCGAGATCATCATGATGCCGTTGCGACTAACAATGCCTATTAGCGTGATGAATCCAACCCAATGTGCCAAAGACAAATGGGTCGCCTGTATCCAGATACCCGGCCATAAATACCATGCTTGGCCCGCGAACTCCGCAGCTTCCGGTCTATTCACGATCAGGAGCGCCACAATCGCGCCCAGCGCTGCTAATGGCACGTTCACAATCACCTGAAGTGCAGAACGCTGCGACCCGAGGGCTTTCATCAGCAGCAGATAGACGCCGACGATACTCAGTAGTGCAAATCCCCATAGTCTATAGGTGGCTTGCTGCTGAGCTTCGAATTGTCCGCTGTAGTCGAGATAATACTCACCTGGCAGCTCATGTAGAGATTGCTCAACCGGTTGGAGTGCTAGTTTGATATCGCGTACGACACTCGCCAAGTCTCGCCCCTGGACATTGCAGAAAACGGCGACTCGGCGTTGTACATGTTCACGATTGAGCACATTAGGGCCGGTCGTATCCAAGATTTCTGCAACTTGTGACAGCGCGACTTTCGCTCCTGAGGGCGTTTCGAGAATTGTCTCTTCAATCACGTTCGGATCGCGACGAGACTCCTCGTCGTACCAAACAACTAAACCAAAGTATTTATCCTCTTCAATGATCTGCGACACGATGGTGCCTTTGAAAGCCGTTTCTAAAATTTCGGCGACATCGCCGGGTGCGAGACCGTAACGCGAAGCTTCTTCACGCTTCACCCGCATTTGCAATTGGGAGATCTCGATCTGAGGTTCGATTTGAAGGTCAACTACCCCTTCGATCTCTTGCATGCGCGCCTGGACGTCGTATGCCGCTGTCCGCAGTTCTCGTAAATCCGGGCCAAACACCTTCACAGCGATCTGAGCACGAATTCCAGACATCATGTGATCCAGTCGGTGCGAGATCGGTTGGCCGATATTTACTGCCGCACCAGGAATACTCGATATTCGTTCTCGCAGATCGGCGATCACGCCTTCCTGTGGTCGCCCATGGTACTCAAAACTCCAAAGATGCGCGATCGGAATGGCTCGCAGGATAGTGTTCAGCCAACCTGCTTTCTCTGTCTTGTGCTGAGCGAATCGCACCTCGAACTCTGTATTGTTCACACCTTCTGCATGCTCATCCAATTCTGCGCGCCCCGTCCTGCGTGCAACTGACAGTACTTCGGGTACTTCAAGCAAAATCGATTCTACCCCACTAGCGATTCGCTGGCTCTCATCCAGCGAAGTACCCGGTTCAAGACGTAAATTGATAGTTGCTGTTCCTTCATTGAACGGAGGCAGAAATTCGCCTCCCATCCATGGCAGTGTTAGACAACTCAATAAGACGAAAACACTAACACCAGCAAGTACGGTTCGAGGGCGGTTAAGCGTCCAGCGAAGTACGCGCTCGTCCCAGTGTTTCAACCAACGCATGATGAATGGTTCGCGTTTTTCAGCGAGAAACGGTGCGCGAGGTAGTAGAACGCTTGCAAGTACGGGTGTGAAAG
>JBJTAQ010001159.1:0-19494 GCA_046090945.1 Pirellula sp. | reverse complement strand
GGGGTACCGAGAAGTCAAGAACATGAAAAAAGAGTTCTTAGCCTTTAAAATCCCTGAATGACCCAAATCTTCAAATCCAGCGCGTTATCGATCACGAGGATTCCTTGACCAGCACACTGAATATTCAATACGTGTAGGAGTACCAACCCGCTCCGTAACACCTTAGGCCCAGCAGGGGGGGGCCTGCCGTGGTCGTGGAGGCCTCCGGGCCAATGAGGATGGTTTGGTGGATAGGTAAAGTTGGCATCTGGGCCTACGTGTTGGCCAACTAGGAGTTCGGTTGTACAGATTGTATTGGTTGCGATTCACGCAGGCGTTTTTTGTAGGTCCTTCGCGATTTTGCGCATCAAGGGTGCATAACCAATTGGCCGATCTGCGGAGGGGCCGAGGGCGGTTGATCGACGTAGCAAGGCGATTTATGCCAAAGAGCTACCGCTCCGAGAAACAGCTTGATCATGGAATCCGTATTTCGAGAGATAATAAAATGCGCTCTTTTGTTATAGCAACTGCTTCTACACTGCTATTGGTTCATGGTGTTGCTGCAGAGGAACCAGCGAAGAAACTCACACCCAAGGGCCAACAGACGTTGGGTAAACTCGGGTTGTCAGGATTGCAACCCATTGAGAAGAAGGAAGTCTCGCGGGTTCGAGGAACCGGTGGCAGCGCGGCGACTCGAGGCCATAGCTTCATCGCCGGTATGCTATTGGACGGCAACTCCAAGAGCTACGTTTACGGTCTTGATACGAACATGGGCTTTGCAACGCTCGAGCAATGTGGGATTGTTAACGTGATCGATCCATTTCACGTGCAGAAATCTACGTTAGCCCTGCAACTGGAAGTTGAGAATTCGTTCAGGGGAGCAATCATCGGTGCGGCTGGTGGTACGGCGACTTCCTACTTCCGATAGTGTGCTCGGTAGGTGTCGTTGGTGAGCGTCGACCGCCCATTGAGCGGGTTGTAGGATGAGGATCCTGCTGGTTAGAAAATGAAGAGAGCTGGCTCTTGTTACAAAGGGCCAGCTCTCTTTTTTTTTAGCCTAACGAAAACCTCTGAGGATCTTTAGGGCAGAGTGTAGACTGCTGTAAATGGGGAAGATCCGGCGGATTGGCCGGTGCCAAAGAGCAAACCACCGGTGAAGCTTGCAGTGAAATCTCCAACGCTGATCGTGAACGGCGAAATGCCAACGGCAGTTTCCACCGCAGCGGTAGAGTTTGAACCCCCACCTGCGTTCTCATCGGTCGAACGGGAAAAGTTATTCGAACTGAAATTGAACTGGGAACCAGTGGCAGGATCGTAGATTACTGCCATGAAAGAACTCAATCCGGTCGCATAGGCAGAACTGCTGGCACCACGGACTTGGTTACCAACTCGCTCGCTAACCGGTCGGATAGAACTAAGTCCTAACGCCTTGAGATCAACCGGTTCGGCTGCCATGGATTGCCCAGCCAAAAGAAAGCAGAGGCTCAAAAGTGCTTTTCGCATAATCAACTCCAAAAAAAGGAAAAGTGAGCTTCGGGACAGACGTCATGGTTTGCCCCGACTCGATTAATCTATTCCGATTAGATAACAATTCAACTAGGTGGTTTCAATTTGCAATGAAAAAAGCGTTAGGATTTATGGTGTAGGAAACTCAGTAATCAACGAATAAAAAAAGGCCGACATCATAGGATGTCGGCCTTTCGATTGTGTAATGAAGACTTGTGATCTTCGGATTTTTAAGCACAACGTACTAGTTAAAAACAGGCAAGGCGTAGGTGATAGCGAAATTGGCTGAACCAGCACCTTGGCCACCGCCGAACATCAGACCGGAGGAGAACGCTGCGCTAAAATCGCCGATATCAATGGTAAAAGCCGAGATACCTGCTGCGGTTTCCACGCCAGTGGTTGCATCCGTACCTGCACCCGCGTTCTCGTCGGCGGCTGTCGAAAAGTTGTTGGTGTTGAAGTTGAACTGGGAGGAAGTCGTTGGATCGTAAACGATCGCAGACAATCCGCTCAAGCCGGTGGAGTTTGCCGAAGCACTCAAACCGCGAACTTCATTGCCGACTTCTTCGCCGACGGATTGCAAAGCACCCAAACCGAGATCGGTCAGGTCGGTTGGTTCACCAGCGACGGCAACGTTGCCAACGAGCAAACCAAGAATCAAGAATAACTTCTTCATGGGGTAATCCCTCGCAGCCACTATGATTCAAGAATCGTCAGGTGATGGCTGTATGGCACCAAACGATTTAGACAAGTACCTAGTCAGATAGTACCAAAACTATGGACAGGATGGAAAGAAATTTAGCTGTTAAAATAGATAAAAGAGGAAAAAACCTAAGCATTAGATGGTCTTATTGTTGCGGCGATAGCGATCTTCCCGGCGGTCCTGCTTTTCCGAGAGCCTAGTAGCTGAGACTGGCGCTGATGAAAAAGCCCAAGAGGACGATATCCTCGGGGTTTGCGTCAGCTTTAGCGGTGATTGCCCCACCAAATTCGGATCCATCGAATTCGCCGGCGAGGGTGGCGGCCGATTGGCTCCGGACAGAAATGTCCCCTGTTTGCCAATATTGTCCCTCGAATCCGCTCCGTAGGTGGAATGCTGCCGGTTCGCAGTTGATCCAGGAAACTGGGCAGCGGTAGTCCAAGCCGACTTGGAGCATTCCGATGCCGATCATCCCTTCCCAATCCGCGATGGCTTCGTCGCGAGAGTAAGCCGACGCGAACTTGTCATGCGAGGGAATTGCATTGACCATCGTGATGGCTTGGACCTTGGATTGCGCCTGCAACGCGGACCCTTGGCATTTCCAGAACAAGGACCAGGGGTGATAGCATCCTGGAGCGAGATCCTCTTTGCAAAAGATCGGGATGAGGCCACCGATGGAAGCGATCCCGCCCCAGCCTTCGAGTTCGCAGTTGGTGGTGGAGGATCCCAAAAGATTTACACCCCCTAGTTTACCCGCACCTTGAAGTAATCCTGAGCGATCGAGGCTTGCGTACCGTGCCCCTAGACTTGTTTCGACGGTCGAATTACCGAGGCAGAATTTTTGAAGGAATTCCACGTCGAGTGTTTGGGCTTTGAGCATGCTGCTGTCGTAAAAGGCAAAGGAGTTCCAGGGGACGAAATTGGGACTCGGTTCATAAAACGAATTCTCAAAGGACCAATAAACGATTCGAAATCCTATCGCTCCGTTTTGCATTCCCACCCAAGTCCTATAGCCAGCACCGAAACCTTCCTCAGGGGTCTTTACGAAAGTTTGGTCTTGAATCAGATCGCCTGCGACGATCGATCTTAAGCTTCCGGTTTGCAGGGATAGAAAAGTACCTTCAACTCCCGCTATACAACCTGCCAGGCAAAAGCTTCTCCATGACCCATGGATCCAGCTATCCTCGTCGACAGCAGGTCCCAGGCTTTCGCCAACGATCAGTTCGGCGTTGGACTCTTCCGTTTGGCTTTCGCCGTTGGCAAGTGGTGGATTCAATTCCTCGGGATCTTGGGAGTACCTAACGGGTTGCTCTCTGGTCGGATTGTTCCCTGGGCTTGGAGAGTATTGGAAGATGTTGTTTCCGGAGGCAACCAGCGATTCTTGGTAATCGGATTGTGAAGATTGTGGGTTACCCAAAGTCACTGGCGGTGGTAATTGGTAGACCGATTGCTGCTGCGTCGCATAGGGGTTCTGAGCCAACTGCGGAACTGGATAAGCTACCGGCGCAGGGGCGGGTGCTTGATAGCTCGGCTGGGGATATTGGCCTGCATAGGGATCATACGGGTATTGCGGGGCCTGACCGTAGCTGATGCACGCATTGCATCCACCTAGGGCGATGAGCCATACGGCTCGGAGGCGATGGGCATTTCGACGATAGCGAAAAAAAGATCTCTTTGGACTTCGCATGATAGTGATCCTCTAAGGACGTCCCGTAAGATTGTTCCGAATGAAATATCGGTTGGACTCACCGACCGTTTTTTCTTCTTCGGTGAGGGCCAAGGGGGAGTTTTTTGGTGGTAAGGTTTTTGGTTTGACAACGACCAAAACGGCGTTCTTTTGCCATTGCTCAGCGAACTCCTCGATGGGAACTCGCATCCTTCCGGTTGCTGGATCTGCAAGGTAAACGAATTGCTTGTCGGCACCTCGCACAACGACAAAGTGGTCGTAGTCGTTGACGGTGATGCCGACGATCAGGGGCACTTTGCTTTCCGCGAGTTTGTCGATCGTCAGTTTTCCGAGGATGGTGGTATAACCAAAGCGATCACAGACCCGTTTAAGATCCGTGAGGGTTAAGCCGTTTTTGATACGCTCTTCGAGCTCTGCGCGAGTGAGCGTTGTCGCGATTGCAATGAGCAGGGATGTCTCGTCAGCTTTGTCGCCCCAAAATTTGTTCAGTACCGTGGCCAGTGCTGCGGCGCCGCAGGAGAAGTCTCGCTGTTGGAGAATCGTACCTGCGGTTCGAATCTCCTTTGCATTCCGGACAAAGACGGAAAACTGTCTGGTTTGGTCCCAAATTGGAACCAAGGATCGTTCATCGGGCTCATTGCTTAGTTGGCTGTTGGTTTCTTGGCCGAAGGCAAAGCCTGTAAAACAGCCGATGAAGATCCCCACCAATAGAATGGAGGGAACCGCAGATGGGTTTTTCGATTGGCTACGGATAAATATCCCACGCGCGATCATCAGTAGGTCCACCTTATGCCAAAGTTTGTGTCGGGGGCGGCATCTGTTATCCCCATGGCAATAAACGGTTCGGTGGTTCTTCTTCGCCCTTTGGCTGATCCAACCAGAGAGGGGCCCCTGCTGAGAATAGTTGCTGCAAGTCGAACCGTTAAGGGTTCGCGGGCACTGCCGGGAATCAGACGTCCACCTACCTCAAGCTCGCTGATGTAGGCTCCATTGAAGGAACTCGAAATGGATACTCGAGAGTTGATCGCGTAACCTAAACCAAACCGGTAGGAGAATATATTTCCTGGATTCAACTCCAAGTTGCTGAGTGTGGATTCAAAGGTTTGAGTGACATTCACTCCAACATAGGCAGCAATCGGATCGATCGTCCGGATAAAAACCATCCCCCCTGTGAGTGACCAGTAGCCTGACCCAAGAGCCACCCCGGGGACTTGTTGGATGTTGGAGAGTTGAGCAAGTCCCGTAGGTGCCGAGGCAGAAATATTTCCCAAGATCGTGAAACGCTCAGGCTGCGGCTTGCGCAAAACGCGGGTGCATCCAAAGCTCAAATCGCCAATCCCAATGCCATCGTTGGAGTCGGCTGTGTTTGCTATGGAAATCTGTTGAAGATTGTATCCAATAGGAAGTGACATGAAGGCCTGAGTGTCGTTTCTGCAGCCCACTCGAAACTCCATGGGCAATGTCGCGGTACGCGTGAGCGTCCGAAGCGATGTCACCACGGTGTTGTCATTGACGTTTACGCCAATGGCTGTTGTCTGAAGATTGGTGGTGTAGCTTACGCCGTACTCGAACTGGTATTCCCCGGGATCCAGAAGTACAGAGGTATCATGAAGAAATTGCGGTTGAGGTCTCGGGGGTGGAACCCCGATTGGACTGGGTTGCTTGCCGTCGGACCCTCCACCGCCACTTGGATTTGAGGAATCCTGATCGGATTCCCAAAGATCGCTGTCTTCGTAGCGATTGCTCTCTTTGGTTGTTTCCAAATAAGCGACTGGAGTCACACCCGTCGGGGTCCGCGAAGCCAGAGTTGGAAGATTGGCAAGCGATCTTGAGAACTCTAGATGATCGTCGAGTTGGCCTGCCGTCAGACAGTTGGTACCGTCCCAGCCGACGATAAATCCGTCGCCATTGAGCCACTGGGGATGTGTGCTTGAATTGGGAAGCGAAAAGGGGGACGGGGGGGGCAATGCTTGGATGGGAGTTGCCACTTGACCCGGATCGTGGATGGTCGGGGCGTGAAGCTCTGAGTCATTAGCATTCGGATCATCGACGGAATCGGCAGGCTCGGTAGCTGGCGATGCCTCTAAGGGAACGCTGCGAAATTCGAGCAAGGCACGACGAGCGGGGGAAATTTTCCGAGATCCGACCGCCAGTAGGTCTATCGGCAACGCTTCGGGTTCCTCAGGTAATGTACGTTCCGGTGCTAGTTTCGGGTCTAGGGATACCTGATGCGCGGGATCCTGGCCGTCGGATTCATCGGGGGGAACATGCGACCCAAAGTGCCCGATGGTCAAAGCGGTGCCGAGAGCAAGGAGTGCGAAGACCAGAGCCGTTGCATGAAGCCAGGCCTGTAAAGTGTGGCTTTTCATGGCTTCTGATCACTTCCTGCAAACCGGACAGTCCGCGATCGCAACGCTGCGATGCGCTAGGTGTACTCTTCCTCTTTATCGAAGTCTCTCGCAAATCAGGTTTAGGTAAAGTTTGCTGATTGTAGTGATTGCCCGGCCCGGAAAATCTGACGGATTCAAGGCTCTCAGGCGGCTTAGCCCGTTCCTATCCTGGATTTTTAGACTTCAATCATTTTTCAAAAAATTTGGCAAAAGTTTGACTCTCAGGGATTGGTAACGTAATAATCATGAGATTCTCCAAGCCGTAGTTTTTATCTGCCCCCAAACCTTACGAAAAACTCTGCACATCATGTTGCATCAACTCAGAAACAAAATCCTGTTGGTTGTTTGTCTGGTTTGCTTTTGCTTGCTAACTCTAACCAATAGCGAGATTCATGCCGCTCCCACAGACAAGTCACCTGAGAACTTGGCTGTCTTAGGACTTGGTGATCTGGAAGTCATCAGCGACGACTTAGGCGAGAGTGTGCGGGGGCAGGGAGTCGGTTCCTCAGGTACTTCTATGTTGATTGGATCGCTGATCGATCCTTCTACAGGAAGCACCGCAAACTTTTTTCAGATTCAAACCAGTGGATCATCTGGGGCCCAAGCCTCCCATGCAAACTCCATCAATGCTAGCTTTGAGTGGGTTGTTGGCGGGCTCTTGCAGAGATTCCAAGCCGAAATTGGTGGCTTTGGGTTTGGTTTTGCTAGGTAGTGTTCAATTAGATTCTTCTTTGCTACCTTCGGATAACCACAAGTGTCGTTCGTTTGAAGATCTTGAACCCCCTCTTGCGTTGAATTATCGCAAATAAGTATAGTCCATGGAGATTCATTGGGTGTCCGAGCATTGGAATCTCGGTACTCATCGAGCATGGTCTGTCTGAGAAGGGTGTGGGGTTGCCGGTTACTCCCAGGCGTGTAGCAAGCGGAAGTCGTACAGGATTCGATGCTAGCGGCTCGAATGTTCCTCGGGGGGATTCGTCTACATCCACTGACCCCACACTCGTCCCCAGTTCGATAGGGTCTCTTCATGTGGTAACCAGTCTTGTGGTTATCCTATCAAGCCTTGGATTCATGGCTTATCTGTTTCTAACGCATGGATCAAAATCTGCTGCCCCTGCCAAACGTCGAAGCGATGATGCTTCGAGACGTGTGTGGATTGACCCGATCCCCAATGTAGATAACTCTTCGGTGAGCTTTGCTGTCGCTGAAGGTCTGCCAAGAGAAGAAGGCAAGCTAGTGCAGTTAGCTCGTGCGAGAGTACAAGAGCCTGGTCAAAGCGATCCTAACAAACCTCCGCCGCTTGCTCCGAGTAAAAAGCCGATGAGCAATCCGCCAGCCAAACCTGCGGAGTCTACGCCTACCTCGCCAAGTGCTCCGAGCAATCCACCGAGCAATCCACCGAGCCCTGAGTCACCCGCAAACGCCCCTTCGACCACCCCCTCTGCGCCATCAACTCCCTCAGCGGGTAACCCGTCAGCGGGCACTCCGCCCTCGACCGCTCCGAAACCTGCCGAGCGTACGGATTCGGCATCGACACCTCCAAAGCCAGCACCCCCTAACCCAGCACAGCAACCCGCGGCTCCACCGAGTAAGAACGGGAACAGCACGATCAAGGAACTTGGGGAATTTGTCCAAAAGAAACTCACGCCGGTCTTTCAAGGAGGAGTTTTCGCTTCTTACTCGCTCGACATGCTTAGCACGGAGACGACGGGAGCGACGAGTATAAAGTTTACCGATGATATCTCGAAAACGTCTCGCGACCGAGTTGTCGATTCATTTTATGGAGTTGGCCAACGAGCGGTTTTGGGGATTCGCGGTAATTTGGTGGGATACCGTGCATCGTACTCAAATTTTACCGAGGAGACTTCCCGTTTCGATCGACCGGATTTCAGATCGATTTGGCCGGATATGTCTTCGATGACTCGCATCGATATGCATATTGCCGATATTGAATTGACTCAGAAGCACTCGATCAACGACATCTGTTTGGAATCTTTTTTCGGTGTGAGATACGCTGAATACCGAGGAGCCGATATGGCGATTGGCGTTGGTAAGTTTGCGACCAATCTAGAAGCCCATGCAATCGCCCACAGTTTCCGTGAGACTGAGGGCATTGGTCCCACCTTTGGACTTTCTGCCAAGCGGCAACTCCCTTGGAAGTTCGGTTGTGGAATGTTTGAGAATTGTGAAACGAGCGACTGCGGTAACTTCGGTTGGAGTTGGTTCTGGACGGCTCGTGGTTCGGTGCTTCGCTCGCGAGTACTCTCATCAGCTTATACAGAGAGTCAACTGGGGATCTATTCATCGGACACTGGAGTTCAGGGGGTTGCCCGCTCGGCAGACAAATCCTATTTGGATCAGTCGAACGAATTGAATCTGTTCAGCGGGGAGTTTCAGTTGGGGCTCGAGTACTGTCGTCCCTTGCTATGTATTCCTGCGACAGCATCCATTCGCACCAGTTTAGTATGCCAGTACTGGGATACAGGCCCAGGCATATCGACGAGTCAATCCTATGCGAGTCTCTCAGGAAAAACGCCCGACTTTTCAGGTCGGGTGGATTCGTTTGCTATCTCAGACAACCGGTACATGAATCTCTTCGGGGTCAATTTGACGATGGGGCTAAATTACTAAGACTTGTGATTCGCTGCCCGCTCACTATTTACCCTTTATCAGGGTTTGTATCTCAGACTCGATGGATTTGAATTGGGCTTCGGTGAGTCCTGGGCGCATCGCCTTGATCACTCCATCAGAGCCAATCAGTACTAACTGAGGGATACCAGCGACAGCATACTGTTCGTAGATCTTACTTTGCTCGGGAATCACAGCATGGGACATTCTTGATCCATGAAACTCAGCAATCGATTGGAGTGCATTGAGTTCCTGCTCGGGTAAAATATCGGCCTCTCGACTTGCTGTCTTTGAGGCTTCGTCCCATACCATTCCGTACCATTTAGTCACACCGATCACCAAGACACCTTGCTCCTTGAAATCCTCTCGGATTTTATCGATGCGCTCAAGCGACTTGAGCGATGGTTCGCTCCAGGCTGCCCAGAAAACCAGTAGCGTGATTCGGCCTTTGAGTTCCTTTTGCATCGCTTCCGGTACATCCTTGAACTGCGCTTCAGCGATGCTCGGGGCCGGGGTACCGATAAGTTCGATTTGGCGGATTGCCAAATCGAGTTGATTCAACCCTTGCTCGATACTTTTGACAGTCTTTTCAAGACTCTTCTTTTGATCTTCGGGGAACTGAGCTTGTAGGGCTGCGAGCTGATCCTTGAGTTCCGAAAGTACACTGTAGGATTCGCGCGGTAGTTCCTTGGTGAGTTCGCTTGCAAAAGTAGTCATGAACTGGATGTAGACGAGTACATCCGAGGGTGTCGCATTGCCTTGCTTGAAGAATTGTTTATATGCTATCCTCGACTTTTCAAGGTTTTTAAGAGCTTGCTCGCGATGGGAGTTCCAAAAAATACTCTTGTATCGCATGGCTTGGGAGGCCAAGACGGATACAGGTATTTTTTTTTCAGATTCGAGTCCCTCAAGGCTAGCGAAGAAGCGAGTAAATTCTGCTTCGAGTTGATCCTTGTCTTCAACAAGCGCCTGCAACGATAGCCGATTACCGGTTAGATTGGCTTTGGTTATCGTTTCTGCTGGCGGGATGCGCTCGCTTGCCGTATCGATCCAAGAGATGAATTCCTTGGCTAGCGTTGGATCCTGGATTGCCGAAGCATTGAAAACGCCGGCAACGAAGAGTTTATCGTTTCCGGATGATCGAGGTAGTTTTATGAGTTTGTCGACCCAACCGCGAAACCTCTCCATGCCTTTCGCTCGATCGTTGACTAAAAGCAATTGGGCTACCTGGAGTTCTAAGCCCAAGAGTTGAGGGTCGTTGGGAGTCTTTGCTACCGCTCGATCCAGTTCTGCAACAAAAGGGCCTATTTGTTTGCTCTTTACCCTTGCCTGAAACTCTTCATTTGTAAGCGGGATCGGTTTTGAGTCCTCTTGAGCAAAGAGACTTGTTGATGCGATAGCCATACAACCTGCGAGGAAAATCAGGCAAAAAAACGCCCTAGAGAATCCTCGATTTTGCGACCAAATGCCAATAAGTCTATTCAGCAAACCGTGAATCATGACAAGCCCTTACTCAACTACTAGCGGATCCTGACGACAGCCCATCGTCGGATCCAAGCTAGCGGTTTTGCGACTGAAATCAAGTCGCCTTTTCTGAAGGATTTAAAGCCAAGTGTCTTCATCCTCGGTATCCAAGCCAAAATCGATAAAGGCAGCCAGTCGATCCGCGATCTCCTCGTCGGTTAGGGATTGTGAATCCGCAGTTAGGTAGTTTTCCAGTTGGTCCAGTATGCTTGGTTCGACTGGATTTTGAGGATATCCCGCGCCACTCAACGATGTTTTAGTCGGCAACTCCTCCGAGCGAACGTCGAGTTGGTTGTTTTGCCATTTGGCTGCAGCGACCCATTGGGGTTCTGCTAAGGGTGCCGACCACTGGCCGATTACCGAGGGACCTTCTCCCTCGGGGGAACTTGAGCGACCATCACCTGACCGGTTCAGATAGTCGATGACTTGGAGTACATCCAGAGGGTCCAGGTACTGGTTCGCGTTGACGTCCATCCAAAGGTTTTGCGAGAAACTCTGGTTGATGAGCGAAGTTGCACCGGAGGAATTCAGACGATCGATCAGAGCCAGAACATCCAGCGGATTGATCGATGTATCTGCATTCACATCCAGCGGATTGATGAAATTATGGTGGAGTTTGTCGGTAACATTGACGACCACTTCACCGTAGTTGCTGGTGATACCAAGTTCATCTCGAACACGGTAGGCAAAGGAAACTTGACCGACATAATCCTGCGAAGGCGTAAATTCTAACGTGCCATCATCGAGCAACGAAACTTTACCGTTGGCAGGTGGATTAACGATTTCAATCGAATTTGATTTGAGCTTGCCGAAATGAGACAGGTCATTGATCAGAACATTCAGATGCAAGGGTTGGTTAATATTTGTGGCGCCCAAGTCTCCCATGGCCATCGGAGGGAATTGCCCTTGATAGACACCCACCAAGGATTCTGTTGGCGAGACCATAATCCTTGAGGATCGCGATTGCAAAGATGTTGTAGATACCTGTTCTCGGATTTCGATCGCATTGGCCGACCAATTCGTTCCGCTAAATCTTCTGAACATCACCTGAATTCGGTCGCTGGTTGCAACGACATTCCAAGTTCGGTTCGTATAACTGTTCGCCGCTGTGGTCACTCTCTCAAAGGTCGTTCCACCATCGAGAGAAATCTCGACATCTCTGGCTTCGCTGTCGCCAAGATGGACCGTGACACTATAGGACTTGCCCGGTTCGCTCATGGCAAAGAAGGATCCTGGAGTTGCATCGAAATGCTTGTCTCGATTCAATTCCGTAGGCGTTGGAAGATTGCGGGCAGTTGCTCCACGATCGACCGATTTGACAGCACGGTTCCATCCGAATCCGGTGCTTTGGCTATACACATCGGTAGCTAACACCCTAGTGTAGCCGGATGCTAACGGGGAGAACGTTCCGCGATTGACATGGTCGAAATCGTAGAGACGCACGGGGTTGAGCAGGAAGGATACCGGAATTTCGTATCGAACCGATCCGTCGACCGAATCCATACGGACCGTTCCACTGCCCGGGAGGCTACTCCTGATGGTGAAGTCGGCCGTACCATTACTACCGATCGTTATCTGGTTGAGCCGTTGCCCAGACTGGTTTGTTAGTACACCAATATCACTAGAAAGCCAGTAGGTGCCAGGTTGAAGAATCTGTCCGTTTGTTGATTGATTTCTCTGGATATTCGAGGGTATTCCAGCGATCAATCCACTCGCGCCCAGTATCGGTAGCACCACCTGGCTACCTGTTACCTCGAGCACCTCCATTCCATTGATAGCCCATTCGCGGACCCCTACCCCGCGCAGATATACTTCGATCCGTTGATCGGTATTCTGCGTACGAATCACTGGGGAAATGTATTCGCCGGCTGCCGTAGTGAACCTTTGGAATACCTGTCCATTGACGGATATCTCCACATCGCGAGCAACGCTATCGCCTAAATGCAATCGAAGATCATAGGTCTTGCCTGGATCGGCAGTCACCATGAAGAACAGGGGCGAAGAAGAGACGTGTTTGTCCTGGAATAGTCGCTGCGGGATGACTGGTGTTGCAGCGCTAGTTCGATCGACCGATCCCGGGCGAACGCTCCAGCCAAAGGCCTTGCTCGGATCATAGATGTTTGTCGGCAGCACACTGCGATAACCATCGGAGTTCGCGGGATTCTGTGTGTGATTGAAGTCGAACCGGCGCAATTGCGGATAACGGAAGGAAACCGGTATTCGGTATTCAACGCTTCCATCGAGACTCCTTAACAATACTTCGCCATCTCCAGAAACCTCGCTACTGAATTGGAAAGATGCTTGGCCATTGCTGCTAACGGTCAATTGAAGTCCACTGAGGCGTTGATCGTTGTCGCCGGATACCAACCTGCCAATCGTTGACAAGAGCGTATAAGTTCCAGGTGCTACAGTCGTAGAGACGGTATAAGCAGTAGAGCGATCTGCCTCAAACACGTTTCCTCCGGTGAGTGTCACTGGTATAGGAGTTACCAGATTGCGGATTTCAATGGCATTGACTGCCCATTCAGTGCGAGCAACAGAACTAGCGAAGGTCAGTATCAATCTGCCATTGGATGCGGTTGCATTGAAGCTGATACGCTTGTACTCCCCAGCAGACGTTGCAATATTGGAAATTCCTTGCAATGGACTATCTACAACTCCGATATCGATATCGGAGATTGCGGTAGGGCCCCCGACTGTAACGGTTACGGAATAGACCCCATCCGGTAAATCGGTTCTAAACTCCTTCGCAGTTGATTGCTTTTGGCCATCGCGAAGCAAGCTTGTCAGACTCGTACCGATTACGTTCGTTTGATCGAAACCGCTTGGTGGAGTTCGATCCAGCCATTGCGATTCCTTGGGAGGCACCATCCTCCCTGCTACGGTTGAGAACGTTGTCTCTAAGGGGTTTTGCCAGCCAAATCCGAGACTCGGTGTGTACCACGTTTTTTCGGGCAGGGCGATGTACCCTGTTTGTGTCTGCTGAGACTTGCCGTTTAGATCGAGTCTCAGGTTGACCGCAGGTGCAGCATTAAAGAAGACCGAGGAGTATTCGGCGATCCCTTGATCATGGATCGCTTTTATTTCCACGGTTCCTGTCGTCGAATTCGCGGTAAAAGGAACCTCGAGTACGCCAGAGGAATTGACAAAAACCTGATGACCCTTCATGGTTGGATCCGCATCCGCTACGGTGATTTTCGCGTTATCCAGATCGATGGTGTACATGCCGCCTGGGACATTGGAGGCTCTGGCGATCCTGCTTGTAGGGGATGTTCCTGCCGTTTGCGAGAAACTTCCTCGCGTGATCGAATCAACCGATTGGACATCCAGGCTCGAAAGCATCCAGAAGTCTGCACCCTGTTCGGGTTTTAGGGAAAGCAACAATGGCCCTCCCTGAGAGTGCTTGAGTTCAATTTGTTTGGTTGTCTTTTTTCCCGAAGCACCGGTGAAAACAGGGCGCTCGAGAATCGGATCCCAACTCCACGCATTGCCTACCGCTAAGGTGAAACGGTATTGGCCGGCGGGAAGGTCCAATCGTAGCATTCGCTCCTGAGTGTCCCATACACCATCTCGGAGCAGGTGGCTCAAGTCGGACAAGCTTCCTCCTTGATCCAACGCATTAGGCGATTGCCCAATCCAACCGTACCCACGACGGTAGGTATAGTTCGTCGTTTCGTCAACTCGTAAGTAATCTCTCAGGTTGGGAGAGCCGTTTTGGACACTTGAGACCGGAGAGGATTGGGTTCCGAAGTCCAACCGGTAGCCATTATCAAGATTTCCTCGAACAACCGTGCTAGTGTACTTGTTGATCGACTCGATCCAGCCGACATCCGGCGTACCCACAACAGACTCAACGATTCGCTCGACTCGGATCGCATCCAACGTAAGTTCAAGGAAGCTTGGACCTGGATGAACCGCAGCAACCTGTAGCGTTCCGTCGGTACCCACAATCGCGGCACTTGCAAGATCAACCCACCAATGCCCGTTATCCCAAAATGCAGTCGAATAGTCGCTAGGTGATCGCACCTGGTCCAAAGTCGATTGAATGATCCCGGCCGAGGTTATTGTGGCAAATGGAGCGTTGTTGAGTGAGGCCAACTGTGATCCCCAAGTCATCGAGACGCGATACTTACCAGGAGTCAAATCACGAAGCGTCCATGTCCCCCGATCGCCTACGATCGCCAGTCCCTTCGATCCAGCAAAATAAGCTGTCGATTGGTTTCGATTGCTGGGAATATTCCCAACGAGTGCCAACCGCGAGTCCGAATCATCGATGAACATCGCAGGACTTATTACTTCGCCTAACAACGTAAGTTGATAAACACCCGAATAGGGATCTCCCGTCGATATCAACAAATCGCCTCGGTACCAGCCTCGTGTCTCACCCGATAAGGTCAATCGAAGCTGAGTCGATTCTCCAGGAGCCAATGACTTCGGTTGGAAGTCGGTCGTGAAACCCTTAGGAATCGCAAGAATCTTCTTCAGTTCAAGCGGACTGGGTGATGGATTGGTAATCGTAAGTACCTTGGATACCGGTTCACCTTCATCCACTCTGCCGAAATTAACAAAGCTCTTCGAAGCTAGTGGTTTTTCATCCATCCTTACTCGCAACTCGGGATACTCAATCCGGACTATGCGGACCGCATCGGCATGGATCGCCGCCCCAGGCGTAATGTTCCTTGCTGTCACGCTCAGCGAATTACCAAGCACATCAAAATCGGTGAGGAATTCCCAGCGGCGGTTGGAGCTATATTGGTCGTCGGCCGCAAGCGTTTGGTTCACGAACGATGTGACTGGTAATTCGCCTGCGCCTCCTGTCAACACATAAGGCACTGAGGATGCAAGCGGTGGCTTGACTCTCGCTCCAGAAGTTACCATGCGAGAGTCCCATGTGGTGAACACCGCGTAGCGTCCAGGCTCCAAGCTTGGGAAAGACCAAGTTGCAGAATCGCCATCGTTGTAGCCAATTGCAATCTGCTTGCTATACGGATTTCCTGTCGGAGCGACCGTTCCGGTTGGAATTGAAACACCGACCATCCTGAAGTTGACAGGGTCATCTGCTGTGACGATCAATTCCTCAAGCACGGTGGCCTTTAGCACTAGGCTCACCGAGCTGTTCTCCGCGTCGTTACTTTGGAAATCAAGTTCGGATCGCAGCGTTCCGAACGTTGTCGGTTCGCAACGTACCGTCAGAGTGGTCGACTGACCGGGTTGCAGCACTCTCAGCGTCGATGATGCATTCAACAAGGAAAAACCCGGACCAAGCTCAAACTCGTCGCTGAGATTCATCACCTGGTTCCCAGCATTACGAATCGTCAGCGTCCGCTGCGTTGTCTGTCCGAATTGGAGTGATCCAAAGTCCCAGGTCCCGAGTCTCGTATTGAGTTTCTGTCCGGAGCTCTGATCCAATACTTCCAGCATGGGGGTACTGGGGTAATTCACATGGCCAATCTGCTGGATTCGAATCGCGTCGGCGAGGATGACACCGCCCGTCAGTTCGATTCGAACGGTATCACCGGCGGTGATGTTGGCAGAGGGAACTAAATCGACCCAATCAGCACTATCAGCACGGAAACTCGAGGTGTTGGTCAGGGGTGATTTCTGCTGATTCAATACAATGGTACGCGTTTGATTACCCCAAGTCACTTTGAAGGTTGCCTTGGAATCACCCAGAGGAAGTGCGCCCCAAGTTGCTGAGATCCGATAATTCGCAGTCGGTAGGTTATTCTGAGTCCAACTGACGGAATTCTTGTTGAAGACCCCCCTGTATGTTGGGATCCACCGAAGGTTCCAGCTTGTGTCGTGTTGTTTACGGTCCCGGTGACCCGGGTGAAACTTGCCGACTGATTGTCGATGAACCGTGGAAGCTGAGCAACACTTCCCACCCTAGCTGCGATAGGAAGCTTGAACACTGACTCATTGACGTCATTGGTTTCTAGGAGGAATTCTCCGAAGTGATAACCTGGCTTTTGGGTATCAACCTGGATACGCAAAGTCGCACTCTGCCCAGGGGCAATCGAGGTGGCCCCTTGGGTGGCATAGATGATTTCCGCCGATGAGAAACCCTCTGGCAGAGAGTTGCGATGAGCCCCTTCAAGTACCAACCCATCAACAACCCTAAACTGGCTTTCCGACGTGTTCTCTGCGCGATCTACAAGGTTTAACTTGAGCGGTTGCGATCCTAGGTTGACAATCCGGAAGTCTCGGAAGGCGTTAGAACCGTGATAGAAATCGCCAAAGTCGGTTAAAGTTACTCCGCTGGCAATCTCACTTCCACTGAGAATATCCAACGCACGGATTTCGGCCGTGTTCTCTCGTACCCTTTCAATCCGCAATCCATCCGCCAAGAAATACGTTAGATTGTTCGCGGCGTATTCGATATTGAAATACCGGTCCTCATCGATTCGAACCGTGGAGCCAAAATCATACCACTTCTGGCCAAGGTAATTACCAACAACAGGTTCGGACTTCTGGTCAATCTGCCGTTGTGCCTGGGTGTTTCCATTTCGGTCACGGACCGTCACTCGTGGATTGAAAATGTAGGCAGGATCAGGGTCCGGCCAACTCAAAGAAACCTGATAAGGTCCCGGGCTCAGTTTGCTGAAGTTCCATCCGGCAATATTGCTGTTGTCACTCTTGGTCGCTGTAGAATAGTAACTGTCACCTCCGAGCAACGTGGGGCGGATAATGCGAGTTCCAATACCAATATCGAACCATTCGCGATCTCCATCATCCATGACAATCGGCGATGCGTCGGTCCACTCCATCGTTTCGAATTCATAGTGATAAACACTTCCAAGTCCCGCGACGGAGAGAATATTGCCACTGTCGACGACTGAGTTTCCGTAGGTCCTCAGTCGCAATTCATCTCCAGGCTTGCCGCTTGGATGATCGACCTGCAATCCACCCTTGAAGGTCCGATTGGTGTTGGTGGGGTTGGCGTAAACAACGTCCGCATACTGGCTGCCAATGAAGTTTTCGATGGAACTGCGGTTGCCATTAACCTCCTCACGCATCAGAGTCAACGATGTGTCGTTCGCAATCCCTGGTGAAGCGACATATTGACGCTGATTCAGATAGTCCACATCGAAGACGACCCCCTGGGATGATAACTGGAAGCTGACCGTGTCATAGCCAGATAGATCGTAAAGGACATCATGTCCTCCAGGTGTCGTCAAAATGAAATCGTTACCCGATTCACCGTAAAGGGTGTCAGATCCGTCTCCCATATCGCCGTTTGGATTAATCGGGATAAAGTATTCCGTTGCCACTAGCGAAAGATCGCTACCGAGGACTTTTGGCAATTGATCCATACCCCAACCGGTAACCGAACCTACTTGCGGAATCGGCAGGTAAAGTGTCGCATTATGATCGGCAAGCACGTCCTCCCCAGCTCCTGCATTGATCGTGTCGCTACCGTTGCCTCCAAATAGCACGTCCGATCCGCTCAATGCCACAATCGTATCGTCACCTGCAGTCTGCGGGTCTTCGCTGACGGCAGAGAGGAAGGTCAAAACCCGGTTCGAACCATAAAGATCCCAGAGCAGTTCGATCGAATCTCCAACCGCGATATTATTCCCCTCACCTGTGTGGATAGTATCATCCCCAATTCCTCCGGCGATGATGTCGTCTTGATCCCCCAAAAGGATCGTGTCATTTCCACCCGAATAAATCTCCGTGCTCCGAATGCGCACCGGCCTTTCCTGCGAGTCCAGGATGGCTTCGCCACCATCACCCAGCGCAATGACACGACCCGCCCCCCCTTGGGTGATCTGAATCGTATCGTCCGCTCCTCCACCAAATGCTACCAGTCGCCCTGCGGTAATTGAAATCGAGTCATCACCACCAAAGGCAGTGTGCATGGTTTGCAGCACAATTTCATTCGCGGCAGTCGAAATACGCTCGGTTACCTCGTACCGACCTTCATCGCCGAATACATATGCAACCCCGGAAATGATCGTGATTTGATCGTTGTCGTTGCCACCGAAGATCTTGTTGTTCCCATCGGTCAAACCGATGGTGTCTGCACCACCGTTTCCAAGGTTGATCGATTGCAAGAGTTGGATCTGGCCATCGGCAAAGAAGTATGCCTCGGCATCATCCCCAAAGACAATATTATCTCCGCTCGATATTGCGATGGAGTCTGCATCCTTTCCGCCGATCACTGTGTTGTCGCCAGCGATGAGCGAAATAACATCGCTACCACCGTAGGCGAAATCGGTGCTTCGAAGTTCGAGAAGAATTCCAGAATTCGACAATAGGATGATTCCGTTGTCCCCGACAGCCACCGCCGATGCGCTCGGCGAGTTGCCGTTGACCTCGATTAGGTCGCCCTCAGCGCCCCCGACGACGATGTTTCGGCCGGCTCCGACATCGATATCATCGATGCCACCGACAGATCCGTTGAGCGATTCGAGGACTGTATTTCCAGTCGGTACTCCACCGCTGGTCAAGACCTCGAGTTTGGCTTCGTCGCCCATGACGTAGTTGGTACCACCACCGAGTATCAATCGATCGGCGCCGAATCCACCGATGACGGTATTGGTGCCGTCATTGAGGGAGATTTGATCGTTTGCCCCAGAGCCGAGGTTGATCGATTGGATGAGTCGCACGGTTCCGTCGCTAAAGAAGAAGGCTTCGCCATCGTCACCCAGAACCGTATTCTGACCACCTCCTGCGGTGATCTGATCGGCCCCTGCTCCACCGATGACGGCGTTGGTACCGGAGACGAGATTCACCACGTCGGCCGCGCCCGATGCAAAGTCGGTGCTGCGAAGTTCGAGCAGCACACCTGCATTGCTCAAACGAACCGTGCCATTATCACCGAGTACAACCGCTGATGCGTTTGGAGCATTGCCATTGACGTCGATCAGGTCGGCAGCCGCGCCACCGACGACGATGTTTCGGCCGGCTCCGACATCGATATCATCGATGCCACCGACGGATCCGTTGAGCGATTCGAGGACTGTATTTCCAGTCGGTACTCCACCGCTGGTCAAGACCTCGAGTTTGGCTTCGTCGCCCATGACGTAGTTGGTACCACCACCGAGTATCAATCGATCGGCGCCGAATCCACCGAT
>JBJTAQ010001158.1:0-5278 GCA_046090945.1 Pirellula sp. | reverse complement strand
TGTGAGTCTCTGTGTCTCCGACGTTAAAAACGTTCTTATAGGAGGGCGGGCGCGGATACTTTGTTCATAGCTTCCTAGAACTGCTCCACGAATCGTATGACGCGAATCGAGTACCATTGCATCGCCTAATTAGGAATTGTTGCCACAAAAAAACCCAAGAGCAATTAATTGCAACCATCTAATTGAAACCATCGCAATCGGTGGATATCCCCGGTAAAAAACTAATCAACTTGTTTTGGATTGGCTAGGTACCTAAGCTTATGAATACTAGTGAGATCAAGGAATACCACGCAACGATCAGGGATGTTCGATTTGGCGCAAATGTGAAGGTTGTTCATCCAGTGAACTTGTATGAATGCCAACTTGGAGACGACGTCTTTGTCGGTCCATTTGTTGAAATTCAGAAAGGAGTCACCGTTGGCGCTCGCTCGCGTGTGCAATCACACTGTTTCCTGTGTGAGTTGGTCACGATTGGAGACGACTGTTTTATCGGGCATGGTGTCATGTTCATCAACGATCTTTTTTCGACAGGCAAAGCTAGCAAGGATCCTAGCGTATGGAAGCCCACGATCATCGGCAATTCAGTGTCGATTGGTTCCAACGCGACGATTCTTCCTGTGACGATTTGTGATAATGTGGTTATCGGAGCTGGAGCTGTTGTCACAAAGGATATTAAAGAGCCTGGCGTTTACACCGGAAGTCCAGCTCGGTTGCTTAGAGCACACCGACCCAGTTAGCTGTGTTTGTGGCTTTGCACTTCGGTTAATTCCATGCTAATGAAGATCGGGGGACCGATCCCGCGTTGGTTGTTTGTATTTCATGAGTGTTGCAGCAACATTAGTCCGGAATGTCGTATCTTCCTGGATGGGGTTTGGGGTCCAGGTTCTCATTACGCTGCTTCTTACACCTTGCATTATCGAAGGTGTTGGGTTGGAGGCTTATGGGATTTGGCTGTTTCTCGGCAGTGCCGTAGGTTACTATGGACTTGTGGATATGGGGTTAAGGGCTGGTATTACACAATGCGTTACCCGGCAGGTGGCCAGCGGGGACATTGAAGGTTTGAGGCGACAGCTAGCCACCTACAATCCAGTAATGTCTATCCTTGGGTGTCTCGTCGTTTTAATATCTTTGGGGGTTTGGCAGGTATTACCGCATGTGATCGAGGTGTCTCAAGACCAACTGAAGTTTCTCGGTGTGACCGTAATTGTGCAATCCATCGGGATCGGTATTGGTATTGCGATGGTTCCTTATGCGGCGGTTTTGGTAGGATTGGAAAGATACGATTTGTCCGAAGGGTCGGCGATTCTGTCAAGGATTATCTCGGCGTTGCTGATTTACATTGGTATCCGATTGGGAGGTGGGCTAGTTGCGTTATCAATCGCTTACGCATTAGGTAATCTATTTGATTCCTTCCTAAGGTTTACCCTCGCTACCAAGCTTTTGCCTGGTATTCGAGGAATTGCATGGGTAATTGACCGTAAAGACATTCTAGGCTTGATACGAAATACCTACTTGAACACGATTGTGCAATTGAGTCGACAGGTTATCTATTTTTCCAGTTCTATCATCGTGGGTGTTTTGTTCACCGCCTCGGCGATTCCAGCCTACAGCATTGCGGCATCCTTCGTGGAATATGCTACGAAATTACTGATGGTCTCAACACGGGTACTTTTTCCTACCATGGTGGCTATCGATGAAAAGGGTACAAAAACCCAGCTTCTGGAACTTTATAAACTATCATCCAGGCTAGCTACCGGGTTTAGTTTAGCGATATTTATTATTGGTGCGGTTTGGATTGAGCCGTTTCTCCGACTGTGGTTGGGAAGCATTAGTGGTGCAGACGAGATCATTCAAAATGCACCCATTATTTTCGCAATTCTTGGGGCATCAACGATCGCTGTTGCAATGCAACGCAGCGGGGCGCAGTTGTTGCTGGCGAAAGATGCCGTTGGTTCTTTGGCAAAGCTCATGCTCATGGAAGCTTTAGCCACGCTTAGTCTAAGCTTCGGTTTTGGATATCTGTGGGGTTTAAAGGGTGTGGCGATTGGGACCTTGGTTCCGAGCGTCCTTTTCTCTTGGCTATTCTATATCCCAAAACATGCGAATATTCTGCGATCGAAATATTCCATGCTTCTTGGTGCCATGCTCTTTCGTCCAATATTATTTGGTTTTGCTTTGTTTTGCTTATTAATTTTACTTAAGAATTTTAACTGGGATTTAAGTGATTGGTTCCACTTCCTAATAACGGCAGGCCTGAGTTCAGCACTATCGCTTTTGATCTCTCTACCCCTGCTTTTTACGAACCAGGAGTTGCGATATGGTTTTCAATCCTTCTCCAGGGCCAAGCGGCTTGTTAGTTAGTCACATGAGATTTGCTGCTCGTTATATGTGTTGGATGTGCTATGTTTAGGGATGCAAGGTTAAACTTTTTTCGAGCGTTTGGGATTTCTACAGCCTTTGGTACGATCGCTTTCTTGATCGCGGTATCACTAGGGGGCCTAGTATTCAAGGGCAATCCGGAGTATCTGAGTGATCTTCAGAACAATGATAATCCAGATGCAAGGGGGTATTCATTGCTTGCAAAAAACCTATCTTTGCATGGGAAATTTTCTAAAGCAGAGTCGCTACAACCGGATCCTAATAGAACGCCAGGATATCCTTTGTTCATCGTTATGACCAACGGTATTAGCAATCCGACAAGATTGTATTTGGTTCAGTGTTGTCTTTTTGGGCTTTCAGTTGCGTTATTGGTGAGGCTTGCTCGCAATCTCTTTGGTCTGCTTGCGGGTTGCGTCGCGGGCGTTTTTCTCCTGGTTGACGAGTCGAATTATCCGCAATGTTGGCATGCAATGACTGAAATACCCTCCTTTTTCATGCTCGTTCTCGCGATTACTCTTCTGGATTGGCCCCGAAATGGGGATCTGCGGCTTATTAGCACTCCTCGGCTTATCATCGCGTCTGCGTGCATGGCGATTGCAGTTATTATGCGGCCGATCTATACGGTTTGCGCTTTTCTGCCAGCGTTAACCCACATGTTCTCACTTCTGATCGTAGAAAAGCAGCAACCTGGTACGAGTCCGTTTTTTGCCCGGCTGTCGTTCCGGAATTTGATTCCGATGGTCAGCTACTGTGTGATCCCATTCTCCATGTTATTCGGCTGGACATTACGTAATTATTTGTTGTTCGGATTGTTTATGTATACTCCGATATCTAACCATAACATCGTTTATATGGTGGGGTCCGCGGCATTTGAAGAGCGATTTTCAATTAATAAAGCGGAGGCCCAGGAGATGATTGCAAATAAGTACAATCTTCCAACTTGCCACTCTCTTCAGAATGCTTATTCGGACACTTCGCTATCCATCTATGAAATGGAAAAGCGTTTGAATAGCAAACGCTATGAAGTGGTTTTCCAGTATCCTAGGCATCTGTGTATCGCGTTGATCAAAGGGCTTGTGATTACATTTAAATCTCATGGGATTGGGGATTGGTTTCGTTTAATCGCTCCGAGAGAGGATGATTTTACGGTTTCAATTTCCAATATAAAGAGCGGGTTTGAAAACTTCTCTGTACTCGATAGGGTGCTAGCGATCGTTCTCTGGGCTTCCCACTTCTTATGGCTAGGGCTCGCATGTCTTTCGCTACTAGGATTCCTTATATGGATAAAGGACGAGAGGATTTCGTTGGTACAAGTGAACATACTCAGCTGGTTTCTGTACGGGCTTTTTACATGTCTTATGTTTGGAATGCACGGTGTACCTCGATCGCGAATGATCCTTATTCCATTGTTCACGCTATCTTTGGGGTATCTCGTAATGTCCAAACTGCAACGGCGAAACGGAGAGCCTGCTGGGGTAGCCCAATAGCAATTGAGACAAAATTCAGGTAGTTCCAATTGGAAGCCTCAATAGCCAGCACGTTTTGATGGGTTTATGGATGTGAATCGCTGCAAGATCTGTTTCGTTGTTTACAAATTGGACGTGGGGGGGTTGGAACGCTTCATTTCGCGAATTGTGAACCATTTCGATAAGGAGTTCTATCAGTTCAGTATCGCGTGTTTGAGCAGCGGTAATGGTGCGATGGAATGGATAGAAGATAGGAAGGCAGTTGAATTTATTGAGTTTGACAAGGAAGCGAAATCCAGTAGTAAATTGCGTGCTGAGCTTTCCAGTTACTTTCATCGGAATCAGTTTCAAATCGTGCAGTCGCACAATTGGGGTACTTTAGGCGATACCCACCTTTCCCTGACTAAAGCTGGGTGCAAACGGACTGGTTTTGTTCATGCTGAGAGAGGTACTGTGCTCGGTAATCCTCCAGCAAAAGGGATCCGTTTTCTTCTGCGTGCTCTTGCGATGCGGTTTCATTTGACTGCTTGCGATAAGCTTCTGTGCAACGCGCATGAGATCGCACGAAAAATAAATAATTATACTTGGTACCCGCTCGATAAAATTCAAGTAATTCCCAATGGTATTGCAAATAGGGTGCAAGAGCATGAGTTGCAAAAATTGCGATGCGACCAGCGCGTGGCTTTGGGAATTGGATCTGATGAGTTTGTCGTGGGAATGGTCGGACGGCTTGCCGAGGTTAAAAACTTTCCACTCGCGATGAAAGCTTTTGCGTCTTTAAAAGCTCGTGTGGATAGGCCGTGTCGACTTGTGATCGTTGGTGATGGACCTCTCAACGTGCAATTGAGGGACCTAGCTAATTCCCTGAGCGGCGAATTTCATAGCATTAGTTTCCTCGGCGAAATCAAAAATTGTCTGAACCTTTATCCCGCATTTGATGTTTTTCTAAACTCCAGTCGAAGCGAAGGGATGAGTCAGTCGGTGCTTGAGGCATTGTCGATGGGGTGTCCCGTTTTAGCAACTGATGTCGGGGATCATCGACGGATACTTATGGAAACAGATGGAGTTGCTGGAGTCGTTGTGCCCAATGGCGATCTCGAAGCGTTGTCAACGTCGCTCGCGATGTGCTACAACGGGAGTCTTGATCTCAAGGCGCTCGGTCGGCAAGCATTGATTGTTCAGCAGAGGCACTACAGCCTTGCATCGATGCTTGAGCAATACGATAGGATTTATCGAGAATTATTTGCCGGGGTTTGCAAACGCTAGCCAGAGGGGTTGGTTTGTGAGTACGACTGCGTTAGTTTGGCTTGTTATATGGTTGTCACTGTGCATACTCGGCATCTCACGTCCTGTTTTTGCGGGGTTGCAATATCTCATGGTTTTCTATACGAATCCAGCAGTATGGTGGTTTGGTTCCGGGTTGCTGACAAGCA
>JBJTAQ010001157.1:0-1026 GCA_046090945.1 Pirellula sp. | reverse complement strand
ATCTGGTGCATCGACAAACCAAACTGCATCACAGGATTGCTCCCAACCAGACTCTAAGAGCAGGGGGATATCGAGCACGATGCAGGTCGCTGTGCTGGTGTTCAGCAGATCGTTTAGCTTGTTATGAATTTGTGCACGGATTGGCGGATGGGTGATCGCCTCGAGCGCTCTGCGTCTGGAGAGCGATGGTGGCGAATCGCCAAAAACCCAGTCGGCGAGTCGCTTGCGATCGATTCCGTTAGTCTCTTGCGAAATAATCGATTGCCCGAACTGGCGAATCAGCAGTGTTCTAACATCTGGATCCTCAAGAACTTGATGGCCGATCTTGTCTGCCTGCACAACCACCGCACCTTGGGATTCCAGGATCCGAGTCACCTCGCTTTTGCCGCTGGCGATTCCACCGGTGATCCCGATTACTATGGGTTTTTTCATATCGGTTCGCACTCAGCCCAGTTGTCCCCGACCTTGACGTCAACTTGGATCGGAACCCTCAGCGGCATGACGGTTGACATCTGCTTGCGCACCAAATCCGCGACGGATTCGACATCCTGCGGTGCCACCTCGAATACCAACTCGTCGTGGATTTGAAGCAGCATGTTTGCGTTGAGTCCGGATAACTTCAACTGTCGATCTACCGCAATCATGGCCAATTTGATCATATCTGCGGCGGTACCTTGGATTACGGTATTGATGGCCATCCGCTCGGGTTCGAGCAACTGCTTCTTCTTGTTCTCATCGAGTGTTTGGAAGTCGCGTATTCCCTTGAGGATCCGTTTGCGTCCAGAGAGTGTAGTGACGAAACCTTTGTTCCTGCATTCGATCAATGTTTGGGCGATGAACTCCCGAACTTTCGGGTATTTCGCAAAATATTGATCGATAAATTCACCTGCTTCGGTTCGTGAGATCCCAAGTGCTTTCGCGAGCCCGAAGGGACTTTGGCCGTAGAGAATTCCGAAGCTCACCGCTTTGGCACTTCGACGCATGTTCGAGGTGACCTGTTCGATCCCCACACCATGGACTTGGGCC
>JBJTAQ010001156.1:0-1605 GCA_046090945.1 Pirellula sp. | reverse complement strand
GGCTTGGGCGCATCAACTGCTGGCTCGACGCGACCGAAAGGTGTCCGCCGACATTGTCGTGTTTCCAAGTACCTGCATACTTGCGATCGTGAAAAACCACCCGGGCCGAGAATGTTCCCAGTCCGGGTATTGTAACCGAATCCAAGACAATCATCGGGGTGCGACCTACCCATTCTAAGTTGACTACAACCGGAACCGTTAGGTCTTTATTCCCATACTTGATGCGGGTTTTAATCTCCCACAGATTGTCATCGCCTTCAAGTTTTTTTGCACTTTTTATCTCGTACCGCTCCTCCTCGAGTTTGTTCAAGGGCTGGCCGTCCATGGTGAAGGATCCGGAGAGAATTGAATTCGACAAGTATTTTTCAAATTCTTCGATTGGCGGCTTCGATGTCTTGCTCGCCTCCTGACCTAAGACCGATGTCTCACCAGTGACGATATGGCCGACGAGAACCAAAAGCAGCAAAAGAATTGCTGTGGCCAAACCACCCAACCTAAACTTAGGAAACCCTTGCATGACCAATCTCCTGCACATTGTTACAAGCTTTTCAGATACTTGATCGAGGCGCCGAATTCCGAGATCGGATCCGATGCCATGTCTCTTTCCACAATATAACAGCCTCGGTAGGAATGTTCCGCGAGGCAAGCCATGATCCGAGGGAATTCCGCAAGTCCTTGACCCAAAGGCACCTGAGTTCCTCTGCCACGGGCTCGGTCCGGCAGACCGTCTTTGGCATGAACAAGCATCACATGCTGTGCGACCGAAGGTAAATCATCCAAAGAGAATCCGTTGACGATCAGGTTGCCCGGGTTGAGCGCGATTCCCACGGAAGCTTGGGGTAGTGAATCAACAAGCTGGCCGAGGGTCGTCAGTGACTCTGCTCCTGTTTCCAGTGCAAGCATCGCTCCGACGCGCTGAGAGTACTTGCCAAGATCAGAAAGAACTCCGCGAAGGATTTCGCGCGAAGGGGATATTTCTGCGGTATCGATATGCCCAGCACTGTTGACGACGACGTTCGCACCGAGCTCAAAAGCCAGCTTCATCGCCTTTTGGGTTCCCTCAATCCGCCGATCCAACTCATCGGTCGTTTCGTATCCACGACTAGTCGTGTAGCGTATCGCACCAATCTTGAGATTCAGATCCCCAAGAAGCTTCCTTAGTTGACGCGAAGCGGATCCCGTCATTTCGTCCGGGCGAACCTCTGTGCGAGCATCGATTTCAATGCAATCTGCTCTGAGTCTCGAAGCTGTCTCGAGGGCCTTTCGAAACGGTAGCCGCAACCCGGCCAACTGAATGCCTACACGAATTCCCGACAAGACAACCTCCGAATCGGTCGCCAAAAAACAACTAGGATTTTTCAAATAGCCAACCGAAAGGTTTCCACCGCTTGGCTTCTTTCTTCAACTGGAACTCATCGATTGTATTGGCGTGAAGGTATTTCACGGCTTCGTCGATCGAATCGGTGTAAAGATACAGGTCTTTATCGCTCGGTGAAACCGTTCCCCGCTCGACCATTCGATCGATGTAGGCCATGAGTTGGTTATGGTATTCCCTATCCATGATGACGATCGGGAATTGAGAGATCTTTTTCGTCTGGATCAGGG
>JBJTAQ010001155.1:0-2913 GCA_046090945.1 Pirellula sp. | reverse complement strand
GCAGTACTATTGGAACAAGCAGATGCGTGGCAAGGTCTGCAAAATCCATCATTACCAACGGCAGTCCGGTTCCCAGTACTTCTTTGCATATCTACCGGACTGGCCAGATAAACGGCTCTACTTCGATGAACATGAAGAGCTTGCCCCCAAGGAAGACACTTATGCGTTCAGCAATGCTTTTGTGTTCGAGCCGAGTCTTGGGATCATCGAGCTGATGGCTAAGGGGGGACTTCGTGTCCAAATGGATCTTCGACGCGCGTTTTGTAAGTCGATGCTGGATATCGATGTCCCCGATGCGGATCCTCTCAAGCGACTGTACCAACTCGATCAAATACTCGATCCAGACTTCTCCTTCGTGACCATCCCTGAAGAAAGGATTTCTGAAGTACATTTGACTCGGCTTCGTATGGTGCCGAAAGTACACGTTCCACTGATTGATCACATGGAACTGAAGTTCTTTGAAACGGAAAACCTCGATCAGGTTCGAGCGGTGGTCGGTAGACAATTGGATGCCATCGGCTTGGACTCCGACCAAATCGAGGTCAGCCAAGTGACTATCCAGTTTGTGTTCATGGGTGGATCCGGCAAACGACCACGAAAAATGACCGTCAACGTGCTGTGTCCAAATTCGTGCGACCTTCGCTCCAAGCCAGAGGAACTCCAGCCAGCCGTTCGAAATTGCTTGGTTCGATGGGGCATCATCGATGACTGACGCACTTCGGTTTTTACTGCCCCTGGTGGACACCGAATCGTTGTTGATCCGCCAAGAACACACCTGCCGTTGGCCAGAGGATGTATTGCAGCGATTGCTCGACGCTGGATTCTTGCAAGTTACCAACGATGCGGCAACGATCCGTTGTCCGGAGTGTGGCGAGCATACCGAAGAGGTTTATTGCCAAGAGAGTGATGCCGGCCCCCCTCGCTTCTACATCCATTGTCCGGTGACATGGAGGGTCGAGATCGCCCCAGATGCGCGTCGGCAGTGGCGTGTTAGCGTGCCAAACCTCGTTGAAACGGTGTCGCAAACGATGAATCTCAAGGGTTCACCGAAAGAACTCTTAGCTGGGCGACTTTGGCGGATGGGGCGAACACTCTGGAACGGTACCAGCCGAGATGTTGTCTTTGCCCGTGGTTTGCTCTGGAACGATTCGCAGCAAGTGCGATCGGCGATCGCTCGGTGTTCGAAACCGATCTTAATCACATCCAGGCAACTGAAAACCAAAATCCCCTGGCGCAATGCACCGCTTGCCCTTTCGCTGGATCTGATTGCCTCCATGCTGGACCGCTTTAACCTCGATGTTGATGAGATCATCGCCATTTTGGCTGAGAGGAGTGACAACCCAGACAAGTCCGCAATCGAAGTGCCGACGGCTGAAGATCTGAAACTCTTGGTGCGCCGGCAGATCAAGGCAGAGCAAAAGACCGAATTGACAGACGCCGTGCTCGTCCAAGCTTATTTGCAGGAAGGATCCATCCGTAAGGCTGCTGAGTTTCTCACGTCGCAAACCGGCCATTTTATTAGCAAGGACAAAGTGCAGCGCGCTGTCCAGCGATCCGGAGGGATTGATTCTTTGGTTGACGGCAAAGACAGCAATTCGATCGTTCGAGGTGTCGCGTCGCAGTGTCGCGACAGTCGCGGAAATTTATTGATAAAGGAAATCCCTGCAAATTGAATGAGATTCGTTGGTTTCGAGTTGTCGCAGTTCGGTGCGCAACTTCGAAATCTGCGACACGGCAGCTGACCTCCGAGGGCTTCGAGGCCCATAACCCGGTAGTCAGCACCTTGCCTGTGTCGTTTCTGCGAGCATCGCAGCACAGCCTTTCGCATTAGGTCGCTTGGACTGCTTGGTAGCAGCCTCCGCTCTCGGAGGTTGCTATGTCGGAGAACAGGTATGACCATCTGAATGAATACGCTCGAACTCTCATTCGTGTCAAAGCACGGCAGCTCGTGCGACGCCCCGAATTCTCTCGAGCAGACACTGAGGACATCGAACAGGATTTGGCGATTCAGATCCATCTGAAGATCGCTCAGTACGATTCCAACCGAAGCTCACTGAACACATTCCTGGCTCGAGTGGTCGATTCTTCTGTAGCCATGATGATTCGAGATCGTGGCCGAATTAAGCGAGGTGGTGGGCTTAGAAGAAAGCATTCCATCGACCACGAAACCCCATCGCATGGAATTCGATGCGAGCTTGGTCAAACCCGTACGCGAATCGATGTGACAACTGTGCTTGATGAGCTTCCCGGTGATCTACGCGAACTCTGCGGTCATTTGATGCTCGAGAAGAGATCCAAGGTCTTGAAGCAGAGAAACGTATCGCCACGGAGATTTGAATCCTCTTTGAATCTCATTCGAGAGCATTTTCAAAAAAACGGAATAAACCGCGACTACAAGTGCGCGAAATAAATTCGCAACAGCATAGATAACCACTGAACTTCATGTCACACCACTTGCTCAGGAGTTAGCCATGTTCAACGGTTTTGTCCGGTTTTGGATGGATGCAGATGTTCGTCTTGATGAAGTCGAATTGACTCTGCAACTTGCGACTTTTGCTGCGGAGGGACTCTTCGGAATCCCTCGCGTCGCGATGGAGTTTCAGTTCGCAACGGACAGTGCGAAGCGGACCTTCGATTTGCATGCCGACACGGAAGTCGGAGTCACCGTCGCTCAGATCTTTGCCGGACTATTGCTCAAAGAGTTCGGTGAGGGGGCATTCCGTCTTGAGAACATCATGGCCGCGTCCCTTGCCTCTTAGTTGCGATCGGCTTTCCCGCCGTGACCAATACCCCTCCACTGCTTTCCACCACTACATTGAAAGAAGTTTCTATGTTCGAGCTTATTGACTTCTCGTTTCTGATCCATGAATCAGCCGACTTGTACCACGCGAAAGCGAGGCACTACCTGTCAAG
>JBJTAQ010001154.1:0-5003 GCA_046090945.1 Pirellula sp. | reverse complement strand
CCGGTACGGATGGTCTTTCTCTGCGACATGGACTGCGAAGATTCCAAGGGGCGTACTGGTGTGTGACTAGTACCTCGGCGAGCAAATCCGCAGTCCATTTCACGAAGTGATTCACTGGAGAGATAGAGCTATGCAAATTTCAAACAATTTTTCCGTTTCCGGTGCTGATGCAGTGCGAGCTGTATCCAAGTCGGCTGTTGCGAACGAGGGCCAAGCGGTCGCGAAGTCAGGGGGCATCCAAGAGCCTGTCGATCAAATCGAACTCTCGCCAGAAGCTCTTGCCGTCTCCTCAAGCCAATCGACGGAAACCTTCCGAGCCGACAAGGTAGCTCAGATGCGAGAAGCAATCGCATCGGGTAAGTACGACACTGAGGAGATGCTCGAAAAGGCATTCGATCGAATGCTCGAACGTTATCTCTAAGGCGTAGCAATTAAAGAGCGCCCCCGCAGGGTATGTCAAGCGGTTGGGCGCACTTAAAACGAATCGCAGGGGGATTGAGGTTTTTCCCAGTCTCGGTGATTGATAATCTTCCTGCGAATCAATTCAGCATCGGTAACAGAGGTGGTTCTGGGGATCGTATCGAACTGCCGTCGCTACAGAATCGAGCCTCTGCATAGTCAGCGACTTGCTCAGCCGTTTCAAAGTACATCTCGTAAACCGCATCCTCGTCGAACTCGCAGTTGTCTGTCGAATAGCTTCTGCAAATTTGAGGACGCGTATGGTAGATCCCGCATCGATGGTCGGATTGCAGATGCTTGCAAGCCGTATGGACTAGCAGATACCAAACCTCGTCCTCGACAAAGACGCTCGCTCGGTCGTGGAGCAAATACCATCGCATGAAATCAAAGTCTTGCTCGCTCGTGGGTTCCTCGATCGGCATGGCAAAGTAGCGACAGCACTTGGCTGTGCAGTAATCGCACAAGCACTCCGACTTGGGTACCTCATCCCTTTTCGGGGTTTTGCCGTTGATGGTCTTAGCCGGTGTCAATACTGGGTCAATGATCGCGGAACTCATGGTAGATGTTTCTTGGATGGCAAGGATGCGTACAATGGGCGGAGTCGGCATGACCCATGATGATGCTTCAAAACCCTGCGACAATCAAGTACCCAGATTCCCCGAATGATCGATCGACTTGAATCCTTGATCAAACCTTCGGAATTCGAGACCTTCGTCGAATCTCTCGCGGCACGCCCTCCGAAATCGATTCGTCCACGTGTCGATCGCTTGAACAAAAAAACCGATCCGATCTTTCCATTTGACACCACACCCGTTCCTTGGTACCCCCAAGGCCAGCGAGTGCTTGATCCAAACATCCGTCCAGGTGGTTTTCTCGAATACGCAGCGGCCGATTATTACATCCAAGACGCAGGATCGATGCTTCCTCTAGCGATGCTCGACATCCAGCCAGAGGATCAGGTATGCGATCTTTGCGCGGCTCCAGGTGGCAAGGCCACCGCGATCGCCGAGATGCTTGGACCCAACGGATTTTTACTTGCCAATGAAGTCATCGCCAGTCGCTTGGATGTGCTGCGTTATGCGCTGGCTCGCACTGGCCGCGCCAATGCATGGGTCAGCAACCAAGATCCTGAATCCCTCGCAGAATGCCTTGCAGGAACGTTCGATAAAGTTCTTGTCGATGTCCCTTGTAGCGGACAATCTCTGGTAGGTCGCAAGCGACAGAGCGAAAGTAGTTTCACAACAAGTCACGTTCAACACTGCGCTGCGCGAGCCGAAAGAATACTTCGCAGCGCCTTGCGTCTGGTCCGGCCCGGAGGCCGATTAGTCCTCTCGACATGCACATTTGCTGTCGAGGAGAACGAGGCCCAAGTCCAGTCGATGCTTGAGTCTTACCCCGATGCACTTGCAGTCGTCCCCTGCCGGTCACTCGAGGCTTGGGAGTCACCCATCCTTGCTGGCTGTTATCGACTTTGGCCTCACCGAGACCAGTGCGCAGGCGGTTTTGCTGCGAGCATCGTAGTCCAGCACCAGATCGAACCTCAAGCCTTTAAGCCGTCCGGAAGATCCGACAGACGATCTCAACGCGAATCGCAACGTCCAAATGGTTCCCGTAAGCCTATCCCGCGAACTTGCGACCTCGATCAGCAATTCAGCAAACTAGGGATGCTGAAGTTGTCTCTGACTCGAGAAGCTTCGCTGTGCGTCGGTTTTGAGCCAGGTGCCGAGCGTTTTTTGCAGGAACATGGAAATCGAATCGGACAAGGGTTGCGTATCGCTCAAGTCGATCGAGACCGACTTGAACCCTATCACGGTCTCTCCATGTTGCTGGAGTCATTATTTACACCCAGCAATGTCCTCGATCTCGATGACTCCAACGCAAAACGTTACATGCTCGGTGAATCGCTCGATCGCGCGCTTGCGAGCAATCAGCCTGAAATCGCTCAAACACCTTGGTCGGTTGTGCGATGGAAAGAAAAACCCCTTGGTTGGGTCAAATCGGCATCGAATCGATGGAATAACTACCTTCCAAGTTGGGCACGTTTTACAAGTTTTGCCACTACGGATGGTTGCGACTGAGTCGATCCACTACGCCGATGATTCTTTCGACAGCGTCGCGAATCTGCTCTTGGGTCGTTTCCCAGCACAGGCTAAATCGAATCGCGCCTTGGACGACGTTCTTGGGCAAACCCATGGCTTGCAAAACATGCGAGGGCTGGCTCGATCCGCTTGCACAAGCCGACCCGGTTCCGCACGCAACACCTTCGCGGTCGAGCGCGAGCTGCACAAGTTGCCGATCCAATCCCGGGAAAGAAATGCTTGTCGTGTGGGGTAAACGAGGGGAGTCCGCACCCAAAACTTTGGCTCCAGGGATTCCTGATGTCAGCAGGGACTCCAAAAGTTCTCTAGACTTTAGCATTCGCAAATGACGAACATCGAGTTCTTCCGTAGCGAACTTGACCGTCATCGCCATGGCGGCTGACAACGCAGGGCTTTCCGTACCAGGTCGTAGCGATTGCTGCTGAAAACCTCCGAAGAGCATCGGCTCGATCTTGAGCGAGTGCTTGAGGATCAGAGCTCCGATACCAACAGGACCGTGGATTTTATGGGCCGTCAACGTCATGGCGTCTACGTCCAAGTTCTGGAAATCCACGGGAATCTTTCCAACGGCTTGGACCCCATCGGTATGGACCGGGATCCCATGAGGCTTGCACAACCGAACCAGTTCCTCGACCGGTTGCAGAACTCCGGTTTCGTTATTGGCAAGCATCAGCGAAACCGCAGCGATCGAGTCTCCTCGTTCGATCCACTGCGCGAGTGGTTCTAGGTCTATTTGTCCGGAGGGTTTGCAAACCAAGTAGCGAACGAGGGTGCCTTGCTTCTGGAGCTTTTCAGCAAGAGCCAACACACTTGGATGCTCGATCGAAGATACGACCAGAGCACCCGTTCGTTGGGCAAGCATCCCACAGATCGCTAAATTATTCGACTCGGTACCGCCGCTAGTAAAAATCGCTTGATCGCTTTGCATCCCGCGAGTCCGAGCGTTCAAGAGAGTCAAAAGAGACTCCCTGGCATCTTCGACGACACCCCGGGCCGACCGCCCTAGAGCGTGCTGGCTAGCCGGATTGACTAAGCGGGCTTGAAAAACCTGCACCATCAGATCGACCACCCGGGGGTCGATCTGTGTGGTCGCATTGTTGTCGAGATAGATCACGGTTGATGAGGACTAAAAACACGTGACATAGCTAAATAGCAAAACAGCGAAGGGGAATCGATCAGCAAACGTCGGCGGACCTTCATCAGCCGAAGCATGAGGACCTAGATCGAGGAATCCAGAGCGTCTTCGAGTTTAGCTCGAGGCGGTACACCTTGGAATCGCTGGATGATTTCGCCATCTTTGATCAGCAGCAACGTGGGAATCGCGTCGATACCGTATTTGATCGACAATTCCCGGTTGTCATCGACATTCACTTTGCCGACCTTGACCTTACCCTCGTACTTCACAGCCAGCTCTTCAATCAGCGGAGCGATCATCCGGCAGGGGCCGCACCATGGTGCCCAGAAGTCTACAAGAACGGGCAGGCTGGATTTCAAAACATCATTCTCAAAACCAGCATCGTTGTATTCAGCTGCATGTCCCATCTAGCAATCTCTCCTTGCAAATGACATGGGTGATCGAAAAGCTCTCTCGGGATCCGAATAACTTGTCAGGCCCCGGCACTCTCATCACTGTACAGCACATGGCGTGCCGAGCCAAGGACTGATTTTCAGAGGCGCTTGGTTGAGCTTGGGCTCATGGCATCGAGACCGAGGGGTCTTGCCAGGGAAAATCCTTGGGAGGGCTAGCCATAACCGAGACTCTTTCGGCCGTTTTGGGGTGGTGGAAAGTTAGTCGATAGGCATGCAGGGCGATCGCAGGTTCACGAAGCGGGCTGCCAGTTGGGCCCAGACCGGTCCCCCAAAGGCTGGTGCTGCCATAGAGACGATCGCCGAGGATCGGGAAACCACGACTCGAGCACTGCAATCGGATCTGGTGCATGCGACCGGTCCCGAGTTGAATCAGTAGCAGCGACTCGGACTGGCGTTGAGGGTTCACTCGGGACTCGAGCACTCGGTAATCGAGCCTTGCAGGTTTGGCGTTCTGCTGATCCGGTCCGCATAGCTGGGCTTGGGCCTGGTCCGGGATCTTGCGCATGGTATCCTCCCAAGTCCCTGACTGTGGTGGATTACCGGCCACCCAAGCCAGATATTCTTTGACGACCGAGCGCGCGGCGAATTGATCGCACAGGCGTCGCAGCGCTCGCTGGTTGCGGGCGACAACCACCGTTCCACTGGTCATTCGATCGAGCCTGTGGGGCATGCCGACAAAGGGTTTCGGAGCGTCGGGAACCGAGAACTGTTGAATCAATATCGCTTGCAGACTGGGGATTGTCTCGATGGCTTGGGTGAGCAAATCCACAGGTTTGTTCACGACCATGAACCATGGGTCATCCAGCAGAATCTCGATGGGTTTTCGATCGGGCATGATGCGAGTAATTTTTCGTG
>JBJTAQ010001153.1:0-8969 GCA_046090945.1 Pirellula sp. | reverse complement strand
TCCTGATTGAGATCGGGCCAGAGCGCCCAACGCATTGGACAGATCGAACCTGTGTCCAGTGGTTCCTCCCAAGGAGATCACGCTTCCTGAGGCACTTGCGTGGATACCGGTGATGCTGCCATCGAGAATCGAAGCCAGGATGACCCCTTGGAGCCTCGATGCGACATCCGAAGCCGTTACCGCTCCTGTCAGATCCACGGCCCGAGCACCGGGGATCACGGCAGCCCCACCGTTGGTGAATTCATACGTGACCGATTTGGAAACCGTGTCGGAAATCGTTAGCGACTTGCCGATCATGGCTGCGTTAAATGCGGATGCGACAAGGCGAGCCGGACCCTTGGTCGATACACTCAAGTAGCTTGCGAGGGTTCCGAAGTCGATGGCTGAGTCGAAATCATCGGCGTCAGCTGCTGCAGAGGGTTGACCATCGGTTTCGCCGTCGGCATAAGCACCCAGAACCAGCAACGTTGCATCGTCTGGATAGAGACCATGCCGTACGCCGTTATCGGCCAGCAGGGTGCTGCTGTTCGAGCCAGTACCGGGTCGCTGGATTGCATCGCCGTAGTCGACGTTGACCTCTGGCATGAGGATGGTGAACTGGGTTAGCGAGTTGGCTCGATTGGCTTGAAGATTGTTGCCAGCCAAATCCTGGATCGCCGGAATCGACAGCGAAGCGGTCATACCGGAGATTGAGTTGATGCCCTCGATGAAGACCAGCCCATTGGCCAAAGAGTAAGCTTTGACACCCGAACCGATTTGGTTGAGAGCTTGCGTCAGCGCCGTAGACATGGCGAAGGCGTCAAATCCGGCAACCGGGAGGAACCTCACCGGGATCGCTCCGGCTTGCTGGGCACCTGGTCTACCCGAGAGAACCAGCGATGAACTCGATACATTCATCGTATCGCCGACGTTGCCACCGACGACAACACGACCACCGGGGATCGCTTGAACTGGCCATCCGTCTTGTCGAATCAGCGGATTGACTACCGCAGCTATCTTCGCAGCCAGTTGATCCGGAGTATCGGTAGCAAGATAAGTGACGACCTTGGTGGCAAACGTTGTTTGTGTATTTCCAGCCAGGTTGAATTCGAAGGTGATTGTTTCACCGCCGGCGGGGGTGTAGGTGAAGGTCTGTCCGTCGGATACACCAGCCGCAGGCACTGTCAAAATGAATCCGCTATCGAGTTCCAGCGAGCGAGTCCCGCCGCTTGCAAGGGAAACTGTGAATCGATCGCCATCGATTCGGTTGACAGCGTCATCGGGCGCGATAACTCGCACGGTTGGTTTGTTGATCAACGTCAGTTCGTAGACACTGTCTTGTCTCCAGAATCCAGCCAGCGGGGTCAAGCGGATGGTTCGGCTGTTGAAGCTATAGCCAAAGACATAGTCGACACCTGGGCTGAGCATTCGGCCGTTTTCGGTCAGGACGACGTTGTCTTGTGTGATCGTCAAAGGATCTGGTCCGGTACCTTGGCGTTCATCGATGAGGATTTCAAAGTAATCGATGTTGCCAGTCTTGAGTTGAACGTAGGTGTTTGACCCATCGAGGTCGACACCAGCGGCATCGTTGTCCAGCGGACGTTGGAGGATTGCCAATGGTCCGTCGAGGTCGACGCGATCCAGAGCACCGCGGTCGGCAAAGACATTGGAACCCAGACCACCGGGTGTGCTAACTGATGGATCATCGCTACGGAGCAACCCATAGGCATCGAATTCCGGAGCGATGATCGGGCTGGTCGGCAAGCCGACGGCTGAGCGGACTTGGTCGAGCAAGTTTCGATCTTCGAGCGACGCGATCGACGAGTCGATCGCTTGCGAGAGAGCCTTCAAGTAGAAGCGATCTCGAGCCGGATCGGTAAACAGCGGTTGCGTTGGCCCGAGGTTGATCGGGAAGGACTGGTTGGTACCCGCAGTGATGTTGGTCACATTGCCTTGGTAGAGGTTTGCACCGACGACAATCGAGGGCTGAACGCTCGCTGGGACGTTGATGCCTGTGGCGAGGTTCGCCAAAATATTGCTCAGGATCGTCGGACTGGTGTTCGGTTCGACGAGGATTCCTGATTGACCTGCTCCGGTGTTGAGGCCATAGATTGTATTGTTGACGATCCTGGTGACTGTCGTCGGAGCTTGGGCTACGGTTCCAAACGCGGCATCGCCACCGACGCGAATACCACCGCTTGCGTTGCCGGCTAGGATATTGTTGACGATCACTGCCCCTGGAGCCAATTGGCTATTGTTCAGGGTAATCATATTGCGAACCGAGCCTGGGTAGGGTCGATTTCCGGCTTCGGTGGAGATCGGAACTTGGCGGGTTGCAAATGGTTGCGTCGAGACTTGATCCATGTTGATAAATCGATCGCTCAGATCGCGCGGTGCTGGCAACATGTTGATCCCGAAATTGGATGATCGAGTGACCGCGACGCCCGAGATGATCAATTGACCTTGATCGCGAAGGATGTTCGCATCGCCAGAATCTTCGCCCCATTGGGTGTCTTGGCCGTACTTGATGGTGTTGAACCCAAGTGGTACTGGGGCACCGGTTGGCCCGGGCACCAAGACCGGATTGCCACTGGCATCATTGAACAAGAACGCCGAATTGGCAAAGACATCCGAAGCGGCCAAGCCATTGAATTGGATGGTGGATGCATGAGCTGCGTCGTACAACGCAGTTCCGAACATATCCCCGTTGTTCTCCACCGTTAAGCCCAGTACCGCTCGTACGGCAGGGTCATTGATCGCATCTCGAACAGCCAGGGCGATTTCGTTATCCGAAGCGTTGGGCGAAAGCGGAATACGGATTCGACCAGGGATATCAGGCCTGAAAGCTGGGTCGCTAGCATCGGCGGTCGTAAAGACATTGAATTCAAAGGTAACTACATTCACGCCGTTGCTAACGGTGAATGAATAGCCGTCACCGATGCGACCTGTCAGTCCGGTCGTATCGATGGCTAGTGCTCGGAGCAGTCGATCGTTGGTGTCGAACGTTCTGCCCTTGGGCCCAACAAAAGGTACTGGAGCGATCGACAGATTTTGTCCTTCGGTCTTCCCGTAGTCGGGTGCGGTGCGGAGTTCGAGTTGATAAGCACCGGTTTCAAGTTCTGGAGCGCCGGCTCCGTTAGGTCCGCCGTAGCCCTCGTATTGGAAAGAACCAACAAAGACCGGTTGGACGGCCTGTCCATTGGAGACCATCTCACCTCGCTCGGCAAAACTGATGACGATATCGTCGATCGTCACGCTCGTTGGAGCGACAGGATTTCCACGGCTCGTACCGTTGTTCAGCGCCCTGCGTGCGGCTTGGGTGAGGGGAGCATTGGTGTCTGTTGGACCAAAAACGTCACCGATCCGGCCACCTGTGCTATAACGCAGAACGCCCGCGTCCAGAACGTCCCAGAATGCGGTACCAAATATTCGAACCGTATCGCCGTAGTATCTCCAAACCTCGGTGTTGTTCTCTTGGCCTGCGACGTTGTAATTTTGAGCCAAGGAAATTCGGAGTTCATCACGGATACTTCGTTGCCGACTTGAAATCGCTCCGACTGCGTCGATATCGGCACCTACGGAATCGCCAGAGGTAGCCCCTTGGCCAGCGTCGTCCGTCAAACGCACGAAACGCAGAAGGCTTTCGGTGGTAAACCCGAATGCGTCCAGGTCCACGTAGGGATTTAACCCAGAAACCGTTCCCACAGGAATGTAGGTGATGCCATCGTAACTAACTTCCACCAATACATCTTCAGAATCGCCGGCTTCGTACACGGCCAAGTCAGGGAGCAAATCTCCCGAAGCCGTTAGGAAGTTGTCTGCGAATTCCAGTACCATCGATCCGCCGCTACCGAGCGACACCACGCTGTCACCTGCGACAGGTTCGGTCAGGCCGACGTAGTCAGGTTGTCCGAGAGCTTGGCTAATGTCTTGAAGTCCAGCGATTGGCGCTGCACCACCGGCATTCGGATCATAACTGTTCGATGGGACAATATCGGCGAAGGATATTTCACCATCGAGATAAATATCACCCCGTACAAAAATCGGTATTTGAGCTGTAGGAGCACTTGGAAGCGTGTTGTCGATCCTGACTCGAACATTGCCTGCGGCAACACCGGGCTTGCCGGTCATGATTGCATCGTCAGGTCCGATCAGGTCGTAGTCATCAGGCAGAACCGAATCCGGCAGTGGATTGCCGTTTAGATGGGTGATATTAAGAACATTTGGGGAGGCGGTGCTCACCAAAACTCTGTAGCCATCAGCAGTCAATACATTGTTGATAGATGCAGCGATTGCCTCGGGACTATCGGTACTTGCAAATGGAATTTGCATAGGACCTGCGGCAGCAGCGAACGTGTAGATGTTTGGACCGATTTTGAGTTGGTCACCGTTTTTGAAACTGCTTCCGCTAGGTACGTTTAGGACCAAGCCGATGTCGAATTCGAAAGTGGTTGGAATCAATCCGTCGGTGATAATGAAGGTTTGTCCGTCGGCGATACGGTCTCCTGGAATGGCGGAGACCTCAAACCCACCCTTGTCAGGCACATTGGTCCTGAAATCGCCGCCGGAGTTGAATTCAAACCGGATCTTCACATCGCGTTTACCGGCCAATGCACCGAGATTGACCCGGGCTTGTCGCCAACCTTGATTATCAAACGCCGAGGATGAGATGAAGCTGCGGCCAAACGGATCTTGGTTGCCGTTTCGCGGAACGTCGTACTCGCTGAATGGCGGGAATGGGACACCTTCAGCGTATGACTGATCAATATATCCAGCAGAGTTGTTGGTTGTCAGCAAGACCCATTGTCCATCTTCACCGGCACCATAGACACGGAACGAGTCCATGAACGCTTGCCCGGCTCCGTCACCAAAGATATTCCCATCATTGTTGGCGATCGAATTTTCGGTTCGAACATTGTAATTGAAGTACATCACCGGCTGATCGCTCGATGAGTACCTGCTCAAATCCAAGAGTGTGCTTTCAAAGGCTCCCCATGCTCCACCGGGCATCGCGTAGGTGTTCGCCGTATTGGTAAAGTCATCAACGCCAAAGCGGTTTCCAGGGTTGGTAAAAGCAAACCGCATGGTATTGTTCGGTACGTTTTGGGAGTCGCCCGAGCGGTTGAAAGTCTGGGTTCTTCCGTGACCTGCAAGGTTGGTATCTGGATCGGAGCCGGAAACACCCCAAAGATTTACGTCCAACGAAGTGAAATCGATCCCAGATACTGAAGCAACTCCCAAATCGATGAAACTTTCACCGAATGGGAATATCGGTTGAAGTGCACCGGTAGTATCGAATGCATACAATCGTCCTGCAGCGGTAACACCGAACATCACGTCTGCAAATCGTCCATTCTCGACGTTCGCTGGACCTCGCGTCATACCGGTGAAATTGATCGGGTTGTTGGTCAACGGATCCCGAATGATTACGCGAGAAGGTGTGCTAGGAACGTTGACGATCGTCGGTGTGACCAATTCCCCTTGATCGGTTACACCGTAAATCTGATCCCCTACGGTGGTAAGACCGTTTACCGTACCGGTGGCTAGCAAGAAGTAGCCTGCTTCTTGGATGTTGGTACCGGCCGTAGTACCCATGTTGTACACACCGTTCTCGTAGTCGGCTTCTGTTCGCGCAGGGAGACCTTGCCAGTTCTGAGCCACGCCGGTGTCAGGATCAAGTTGGTAGATGATGTTGCGAGTTCTTGGCAGCGGGGCGCTAGGAGCTTCATTGAAAGACCCCGTAAGCCGACGGGTTGCCACTCCAAAAAAGTTCGCTCGACCGGACGCACCAAGGCTGGTGTAAGCCAAACCGGTGAAGACCATACCATCACCAACAGCTTGTTGATTGATCTGGGATTGACGCACGTCCAAGTTGCCATTGGCGTCTACGTATCGGGCCCAGGTGATGATTCCAGAGTCATTGATTCCGGGGATTGCCAAGCCGGTATCACCGATATCGATGCCAAAGAATTGACCAGCGTTGGTATCCGTAATCGGTTGGCCTGCGTCTTGGATTCGGAAACCCATGGCGGTACCAGCCGGCGAAACCGCCATGTCTCGGGTAATATATCCGTTGGTGAAGACATCTTGAGCATTCCCGCTACGACTCATGTGCGCTTCGACCGCACCAGTCATCGGATTGAGGAACGAAACCTTTCCTGCATTGATCGCCGTATCGGTTCGAGCTGTGAAGAGAGTCACATCGGCGAGCGTGAACGGAACCTCGCCACCTGCAAAAACAGTCGGAGCACCGTCTGCCGTAGTCAATGGAGGCTGCTGCTCAAAACGATCTTCACCGAGCCGAGCCACCGAATCAAGTGGTTCGAGGCGGATTTCGGCGGCACCCGGAATTCCCGAAATGTCAGACTGAGTGAATTGAGTCAGCCCGAAGTGCACGACCGATTTATTGGTCACTGCGACTGAGTAATTACCGGGAGGAAGTTCGATAGGTCCAATGTAGGCATCGCGTTTGCCAAGCGAACCGCGACTCAGATCGGTCTGATCGGTACCCTTGAGGATCGCCGGCTGGTCGTCTTGGATGTTCGAATCATCGGCAGTCAAAACCAGGGTTCTGTTTCCGCCTGCATCCCGCCGGAATACCCACAACTGAGTATTCGCACGGCCGACGCCGTCTGCGTAGTCGATATCGAAAATCAACGATCCGTGTGCATCGACCCTCAAGGCTGTGTTGGGAGTGTTCGATGGAAGTTTCTGGATCGAATCCTCATCGCGTCCAACCGAGAAATCAAACCAATCGATGTCTGCGGCTGTGGTTAGGTTCCCTGCGATCGAGACACCGGCACGATCGTTGACCATCACGTTACCAACATCGATCGCAGTCGACGGTTGGATGCCTCCGTCGATCAATGGTTCAGCGAATTCGCCAACCAGCGGTGAGTGCATGGTATTTCCAAAGATCTCGATGCCGTTGGTCGCATATCTGAGATCTGCGTAGCGAACGGTCGAACCGGCGATCTCTTGGCGCTCTTGGAGTCGCACGTGGAGCTTGTAAGCTCCAGTAGTGATACCCGAAGTGGTGTCATACGGATCGGTGACGACACCTGGCTGCTTGTTGCTCGATCGAACTCGGATATAGTACAAGTTCGATGTGCCTGCCACTCCTGGGAGAACGATGCGCAACCCCGGGTCCCGAGGATTGGTTGCTTGGAAATCCACGTTCGAGCCAGTTGCAAGGGAGTTCTCGATCGCGGTCGAGTTTTGATCCATCGGAAAGGCTTTGATTGCCGGGCTGTAGGCAGGATTATCTAGTGTTTGATCAGCAATTGACTCGGCCAGCGAATCATCGCTCAAGGCCATAATCCGGCCGCTTTCGTCGATCAACTCCAGGACCGAATCCAAAGATCCGGAGGTTTGATCGATATCAAGCCAGATCGTCGACCCGGCAACGCCGGAGAATCGGTAGACGTCCATATCCTTGGGCGAAGCGATCGAACCGGTGAGGGTCACACCCAATCGGAGATTCTCGTCACCGAGTTTCAAGTCTGCAGCGAGCTTGCCAATATCTTCGGCTTGGAACGGATTGTCGTTGCTACCGCTCGAAGCGATCCGATCTGATTCCTTCTCATACGTCATATCGACGTTGCGATCATTGCTGAACGGAGTGAACCGGATGCTGCGCCAGTTGCCTGGTTGCGGAGCGCTTGCAGAACCATCGTTATTGGTGTCGCGCAGCGAGGCTCCTTCGTCATCGAACCCGGCTCCAATCGAGTCGTCGGAGAGCGACGTGATCACGACAGGGAATCCCTGCGAGCCTAGTATCTGAACGGTTCCTCCGATACGATCCTTGATATCCAAGGGACGCCCTGCCGCGGTGATACCGGCATTGTTGTCGGCTTTGACGACCAAGCTTGAATCCACCTTGCTGGTAAGTCTCAGACCACCGAAAGTATGGAAATCCGGAACGATGATTTCGCTTTGAAGGATATGAACGATATCGGTATCATCCCAAACCGATTCGCTGACCAATGTACCGCCTCGGACCCTCATGCCATTAAGGCCGTTGCCACCGAGTCGGTTGTTGAATACCAAAGGACCGTAATTGCCGAGCCCAAGGTTTGCCTCGCGCTCATTGAAGCCCGTGGATCGTCCCGAATCCCGAACAGGTTTACTGCTCAGGCTGGTGTGATCGACACTGATCGCTGCGGTATCGCTAGCGGAGTTGTCTCGAATCACATTGTTGATAATCACCGGTTGACTGGATAGAACAAAGATCGCTGCCCCGTCGTTGTTGCCCCGAGCATCACGATTCGTACCGCTGGTGTTGGTCCGCCCCGACGCGTTTCGCTCGATCAAAGAGTTCGCTATCCGCGCTGTGCCTTGATGAACCTCGATCGCATTGAAGGAGGCGAATCCACCCGGGATACGTGACTCGCCACCACCGAAGGTCACTACGGCATGGTCGATACTCAGTTCGCTCATGTGCCGAGCGAGAATACCGGACCAGTTGCCAGGTGCACCCGTTGTCGCCGATCCATCGTTGTTGGTGTCAAAAGTTCCGGCCGCTCCATATCGATCATCAAGTCGCGAGGTAAAGATCACCGGTTTGGCTTCGGTGCCTTCGGCAATCAATGTCGCCCCGATCCCAACTTCGATTCGGGTTCCTAGAAGCTTAGCCACAATGCCTGGATCAACCACCAGGGTGCTGTCCTGTCGAGATCGATGGACTTGGGTTAGTCCGAGCGTCTGAATCGCACCATTGAAAGTCATGTTGTTGTCGACAAAGACTGTGTCATCTTTGTTGAGAACCGACGCAAGTTGGTAAGACCCCGTGTTGTTCACGCGGCGATACACGCGCCTCGAAACATAGTCGCCGGTTGCTACCGGTATGTTGCTCAGTTGAACCGATCGATTCGCGGGAACCACGATGCTCTTGCCAAGGCTGGGTAAACTCTCTTGGCCAAAGCGATCCATATAGGTCACGATGTACTCCAATGCCGAGGCATTGGTAAAACCGTTGCCGGATGTCGGTG
>JBJTAQ010001152.1:0-4827 GCA_046090945.1 Pirellula sp. | reverse complement strand
TGGTACAACGGTTGTTGGTCCGGGTACTGGGGTAGCTCTTGGTATGCTCCGATTGTTTGGGGTGGCATCGGTTGGGGACTTGGTTCTCTGAGCACAAGCTACTTCAACACGAGCTACGCCTATAGCAACCCCTACTATGTTGCGCCTGCGGTTGGAACAACCACGGTCGCATCCTCGGTCCCCTACGATTATTCGCAACCGGTCGTAGTGAATAACTACATCACGGCCGAGTCCCAAGGCTCGACGGCGACGTCGACCTCCTCTCCGACAACCAATGCAAACCCCACGGCAAACGCCAAGGTCGAGGAATCGTTCACGGACTTTGACAAGGGGCTCGCTTCGTTCAAGGAAGCGAAATATCAAGATGCTCTTGGTTCGTTCAACTCCGCGTTGTCGAAGAACAGCGGTGACCCAGTGGTTCACGAAGTCCGAGCGCTGACCCTGTTTGCACTTGGAGATTACACCAGTGCAGCCGTGGCTCTGAACTCGCTTCTGGCCGCCGCCCCTGGGATGGACTGGACGACCATGAGTAGCCTCTACGGCAACAGCGATGACTACACTGCTCAACTTCGCAAGCTCGAAGAGTACTGCAAAGCCAATCCGAAGAATCCCGCTTCGGCCTTCGTGCTAGCTTACCACTACCTCGTCATCGGCCAGAAAGACTCCGCGATCCGCGCTCTGAAGGTCGTTGTCGAGAATCAGCCAAAGGATGTGACAGCCAAGCGGATGCTTGAGGCACTCGATCCAAAACCGGTCGAGGCCAAGGCGGCTCCCAAGCCCGACTCGCAACCCCAAGCCGAGGAGTTGGCAAAGCCCGCTCCAGAGGTCGATCTGGTTGGCAAGTGGCAAGCCGTGGCTGGCACAACCACCATCGATCTGTCGATCGATGAAGAGTCCAAGTTCACTTGGAAAGCCACTGAATCGGGTAAGACCGCCGTCGAACTCTCAGGCGATTTCGGCACCAATGGCTCTGCGGTTCAGATGGAAACCGCCGACAAAGGCTCTCTTGGCGGTACCGTCAAGAGTGTCAGTGCCGATGAGTGGATTCTCAATCCTCCCGGTGCTACCGATGACAATTCCGGCTTGAGGTTCAAGCGGGTCAAATAAGCTCGATCGGATTCTCTTGGAAAATCAGTTCAAGGGCCCGGCAAGCTTTCGCTTGCCGGGCCCTTTTCGTTTCATGCAAGCGCCTTGCAGGTTGCAGCCTGAGCCAGGAAGTGTCACTTCGTCGCTCGGAGGAAATCCGCTACAATCTGCCGACAGATCACTGGTCACCTAACGCCAAGTTCCGTTTCTTTGGAGGAGTCAATGAATCAGCCGCAGTGGATTTCTGTCGAGAGTGCTCGTCAAGCTCAATCCGTGGGCCAAAGCGTCCAGGTCCGAGGGTGGGTGCGGACTCGCCGGGACAGCAAGGGTGGCTTTAGTTTCATCGAAATCAACGACGGTAGTTCCTTCGGGAACCTGCAAGTCATCGCCGATTCCAAGTTATCCAACTACGAATCGGATGTCTTGACCTTGACCGTCGGCTCCAGCGTGGTCGTCGAGGGAGAGCTTAAAGCGAGCCAGGGACAGGGCCAAGCCACTGAGATGGCAGCCTCGAGCCTGCGCGTCATCGGTCTGGCAAGTGCCACGGATTATCCGCTGCAGAAGAAACAGCACACGTTCGAGAAACTGCGCGAATGGGCACACCTTCGCCCTCGTACCAACACCTTCGGCGCGGTGACCCGAGTTCGGGACAGAATAAGTTTCGCAACACACGAGTTTTTCCATAACGAGGGTTTTGTATTGGTCCATACGCCGTTGATCACGGCTAGCGACTGCGAAGGCGCAGGGCAGATGTTCCGAGTCACCACGCTGCCGCTCGATAATCTCCCAAAGACCAACGGCAAAGTGGACTTGTCCAAGGACTTTTTTGGCAAGTCGGCTTATTTGACCGTCAGCGGACAGCTCGAAGGGGAAACGTACGCTTGTGCCTTGGGCAAGATCTACACCTTTGGACCTACGTTCCGCGCGGAGAACTCAAACACATCGAGGCACCTGTCCGAGTTCTGGATGATCGAACCCGAAGCCGCCTTCTATGAGCTTTCTGACAATATGGGTTTGGCCGAAAGGTATCTGAAGTTCATGATCCGCGAAACGCTCGAACATTGCGCCGAGGATATGGAATTTTTCGAGAAACGCATTCAACCAGGACTGCTAGGCTCTCTGCAACTGGTACTCGATAAACCTTTCGTGCACATGACGTACACCGAAGCCGTCGAGGTGCTTACCAAGAGTGGTAAAAAGTTCGACTACCCGGTCAGTTGGGGAACAGATTTGCAGAGTGAACACGAGCGATTCTTGACCGAGGAGCATGTTCAGGGACCGTTGATCCTGTACAACTATCCCAAGGAGATCAAGTCGTTTTATATGCGGCTCAATGATGATGGAAAGACCGTGGCGGCGATGGATGTATTGGTCCCCGGTGTTGGGGAAATCATCGGCGGTTCGCAACGCGAGGAACGACTCGATGTGCTAGTGGCTCGAATGGAGAGTTGCGGCCTGAAGCAGGAGGATTACTGGTGGTATTTGGACCTTCGCCGCTACGGCACCGTGCCTCATGCAGGCTTTGGATTAGGCTTGGAACGCATGGTTCAGTACACTACCGGCATGGCGAATATTCGCGATGTGATACCTTTTCCGCGCAGCCCCGGAAATTGCGATTTCTGATCGGAATGCTCCGGGGGCGGTTGGATGTCTAGAGACAAGGGGAAGCTCTATGGAGTCGTTATTTCGCAGGGCTGCAGGCCAACTGATCCACGTCACATCGCTTGCCCCTCGCTTGCCTGGGCTTGCTCATCAGGACATTCTGCCGGGGACCGATGGACCGTGGAGCCTTGGCGATCTGGGTTCGGGCGATATCGGCCCAGGAGCTTATGAGTTCCTGCGGTTTCTGCACCGAGCAGGCCAGCGCTGGTGGCAGATTCTCCCAACCGGTCCGGTTGGATATGGCTACTCGCCGTATCAGTCCCCCTCGTCGTTTGCAGGGAACCCTTGGCTTATCAGTCCCGCTCTCTTGGCTCGCGATGGATTGCTCAAGCAAGAGGATCTGGATGATGCAAGTTCGGGGGTAACCGGCGAGGATCTCAAGCAAGTGGACTTTCACAAGCTCGCTCCGCGACGCTTCGAGCTTCTGCGACTAGCCTTCCGCAGGCAACCAACTGCTCGGCCGGATTGGTCGAGCACTTGGGATGATTTTCGGCATCGCAACCGCGATTGGCTCGATGAACATTGCTTGTTCACTGCCTGCAAGGCCTATCATCAAGGATTGGCTTGGCACGAGTGGGAGCCTGCTTTGCAGCGGCGTGAACCACACGCGGTGGCCTCTTGGCGAGAGCGATTGCACGGGGCCTGTGAGTTCGAGTCCTTTGTTCAGTATGTGTTCGATCGGCAATGGCGGGAATTGCGTCAGTACGCATCGAGTCTTGGAGTGGGAATCATCGGTGATATCCCCATTTTTGTCTCGATGGATAGCTCGGATGTGTGGGCGCAGCAGCATCTGTTCGAACTTGACGACCGCGGTCGAGCGATCGATGTCGCGGGTGTTCCGCCGGACTACTTTTCCGAAAGCGGGCAACGCTGGGGCAATCCGTTGTATCGATGGGACCAGCATCAGCACAGCGGATATGCTTGGTGGATCCGCAGATTTCAGAAGGTGCTCGAGTGGTGCGATTTGATCCGTGTCGATCACTTTCGAGGATTCGAGTCGTATTATGCGATACCAGCAGAGTATCCTGATGCCAAAATCGGCCAGTGGCGCGATGGACCCAGGCACGCATTCTTTCAAACGATCGCCGCAGGTCTCGGAAGGCATCCAGGTCAAGAACTGCCTGTGATTGCGGAAGATTTGGGGTTCATCACACCTGAGGTCCATCAACTCCGCGATGCGTTCGGATTCCCTGGAATGCGGATTTTGCAATTCGGATTCGGCGATGGGTCTGCCGCATCGCTCGATCTACCTCATAATTATCCCCGACATTGTGTCGCTTATACAGGCACGCACGACAACGATACTGTAGTCGGTTGGTTTGAGAGTGTCGCTGGAGGTGCTAGCACTCGATCTCAAGAGCAGATCGATCGCGAGAAAGCTTTTGCGCTGCGCTATCTGGATTGTACGGCGAACGAGATTCATCGGGCGATGACAAGAGCTATCTGGCGCTCGGTGGCTTGTATCGCAATCACCCCTGTCCAGGACCTACTGGGCTTAGGTGCTTGCGCAAGGATGAACGTGCCTGGAACGACCCAAGGAAACTGGATCTGGCGTTGCCCACCCGGACTCTTGACCGACGAGCTTGGCCAGTGGCTCGGTAGCCTCACCGAAACCTACGGCCGTAAATGCTCGAGCTAAGACGAATGCCATCCGAGCTCTGGATCGATGAAAGTAGTGCATGAGAGATGCGGACAGGTTGGAAGCCTGTCCTACGGTATGAAGAGAGATGCAGACAGGCTGGAAGCATGTCCTACGGTATGAAGTGAGATGCAGACAGGCTGGAAGCCTGTCCTACGGTATGAAGAGAGTTGCAGACAGGCTGGAAGCCTGTCCTACGGTATGAAGAGAGTTGAAGACAGGCTGTGGCGGCGTGTTGGCTAGTCTTTGGCGGCGATTTTGGCCCAAGTATCCTTGAGCGTCACGACGCGATTGAAGACCGGTGCGCCGGGCTTTGAGTCGATCTCGTCGGCACAGTAGTAGCCATTTCGCTCGAACTGCACTCGAGTACCTGGAAAAATCTCGGCCAATGCAGGTTCGATCACCGCATGCAGCACCGTCTTGCTGTTGGGATTGATGTT
>JBJTAQ010001151.1:0-4136 GCA_046090945.1 Pirellula sp. | reverse complement strand
CGCTAGCACCGGGAATTGGCATGAGGTTCGAAGAACCACCCATGAGTGCGGCCGGCAAGGACAGCGCGGCGTCGATCGTCGGTAGAACGTTAAGATTGAGTCGAGCCGATTCGTTTTGCAGACCAAAACGCACGCCAGAGTACTTGCCATCTTCGTTGAGGTTCGGGGCGATGAGCGTGTAGTTACAAGGGTTCGCAGGATCGGGGCTTTGCAGCACCGGGATGGCTTGGAAAGTATTTGGGTTGTTGAATGTCCCGCCAGCTTCGAGCCGAGCGGCTCGGCTGTAAGCCACGAATAACCTAGCTGCGTCGATTCCCGAATCTGCTGCATAGCGAGCTTGGATGCTCTGCCCAGTGATCCGAGACTCTTCATGTCCGAGCAGCATCGACTTCATGAAAGCAGTCGAAGCCAGAGTCACCGCAGAGATGACAATCAGTACTGCCAGCAGGAGGAAGCCACGGCGGCGATTTGAAGGTTGCTTCGAAGGTTTCATCATTTTTATAATCCTAAGGAACTCATTCCGTTCGAAGATGATCCGCCATTCGCGGCGTTTGCAGGTCCTGGCAAGAGAGCAGCGCCCGGGATCAGAATGTTCATCGAATAAAGGTCGATGCCGTACTCTTGAATCATCGAAGTGTTGAGAGTCGTCAATGAGATCCCTGGTGCCAATGGATTGCTTCGAGCCTTGGATTCACGTTGGATCGCGATGGTTACCTTGACGACACTCGGCAAGCCAAGTGTGCTTGAGTCCCAGTCGGTTCGCCAGCCTTCTGCGCCGAAGTACGAGAAGTCGATTCCCAGGACCTCCGGGGCAATGATTTCGCCGGTACGAATCAGTTGGTCGCTATTTCCCATCTCATAAGCATACTGGGTAACGGCTCGGTCCAAGGAGCGACGAACTAGCCCTCCGCTTAACCCCGCTGTGCTTCCGCTACTGGCTGTTGCGATCTGAGAGGTCAAGCTTGCTAAAGGGTCTTGTACCCCGTCGGACCTGGGGGCTTGGACGTAGTAACCGACAGTCTTGATATCACTAGGCATATCCCCCAACGCCCCAGTACTGATGTTTCCGGGTTGGATGACGTATTCGTCGGGACGGGGCAAGCGACTGACATCGATTTCGATCGAGGATGCCGATCCGAAGATACCTGGAGGGATCACGGTAGGTTGCGCAGGTGGCGTTTGTGCACTGCCAGCAGACGCATTTGCATTTGGATCAGTCGCACCAGCGGTCGGTGCACCGCCTAACTGTGGACCACCTCCGGTGGCCCCTCCGGTCAGAGCTCCAAGTGCACCTCCGGTGGCATTGTTCATGGCATTGCCTAGCATCTGGTCCAGGCCGCTGGTGTCGTAAGGATAATAGCGGACGGTAGTCCGCACGTCCTCAGCGATCATATTGAGAATCGCACGCGCCATCTGGGCTTGTCGAACCGTGTCTCTGCCCCTTGTTTCATTGATCAAAAACAGTTGCACCAGCCCGCCGATTAGGATCGAAACGACGGCAGTGAGCGCCAGAGCCAGAAGCAACTCCAGCAGCGTAAAGCCTTGCCTTTGTTCTCTAGACATAAAGGTTCGCATCATTGAACACCTCCTGCTGGAGCCCCGGCACCTGAGGCACCGGAGGTACCGGTACCGCCTGTTCCTGAGCCCGATGATGTCCCTGTTGAGCTGGCTTGGGTCGGCATGGTATCGAGTCCCAGGTTCGGATCGATCATCCAGCGAACGATGTAGAAAATCTCTTTGTTCTCATCCACACCAGCTTGGTCTGTCACGCTCAATCGAATTCCAACCATGTCCTTGCGAGTCATCGCTTCGGTTTGCAATTGGTAATACCAAACACCCGAAGGGACCGTATCGGTAATTGGCATCCAACCGACGGCCCCTTGGAGTGGTATCGCACCCGTGACGACTTCGGCCATCTTCGATTCGGCGAGTATCTGCGCCGTTGCTAGCCGGTGGGCGATCAGTCCATTGTCGGTCGCTGTCCTTGCGATCGATGCGAGGATGGCAGCCGACATTGCAAGAATGGCCAGAGCAAGCACCACTTCCAAAAGACTCATTCCGCGTCGCAGATCGACGCCTAGTTGTCCGCTTCCCATCCTAAAAGCCTCCTTGTACAGGAGGACCTGGTGCCACGGACGGAATACTACCAGCATCCACTGAGGTCAATCGCACTGAGGTGGACTTGCCAGTCACACCGCGCAGTTGCAAAGCCATGCGTCTGCCTCTCGAGTCGGCCAAGATGATCTGCGCTGTGGTCGACGAACCATCGGGATACATCAGCAGGGGCGAAGAGATGCCACCAGCGACCGCCGTCCCTACACCTCCGATGGGTGCTACTTCTCCATTCTTTTGCAATTCCAGAGCGTTCCGTGCATCGACTAGTGTTTCGATACCCATGAATTGAACGTCTCCGGCAAGTTGCTTTGCATCTCCGCCGAGTTGACCCGTCGATAAACCGACAGCCCCACCACTTGTTCGCTCGGTTTTGACCAGCCCACCGGCATTCATTACCGTCGCACCGGCCGAAGCATCCGAGTCTTCATTGCCACTGAGCCAAGGCCCTATCGAGTAACTATTTCCATTGATCGTCGCGCGGAAGACTTGCACCTGTCCTGTCCGCATCGCCTCAACCCGAGCTTCGAGCAATTCGTTCTGCAAGCGTTCGGTCGACTGCAACAAGCGTCGACCGTAGATCATCGCATCCAATGTGGGGAAAGCAATCGCTGCGATCACCACCAGGATAATCAGAACGAGAATGACCTCGAAGAGTGTGAAGGCGTTACGACGAGACGATGTCATCGGAGGTTCCAGACTGTCCGTCTGCTCCCATGCTTCTCAGCTCAAACGTTGATCCGTTGACTTTGTACTCGTAAGGACGATTCCATGGGTCAACTGGAATCTTGTCCAGCAGCTTCGTCCAATCCCCGGGATTGGCCAAATCTGCTGGTTGATTCATGAGCGAATCCAATGACGAGGGGAGCTGCTGCATCATCAACTGATACTGCTTGACAGCCGAAGACAACTGGGCCAGCTGAGCCGTGGCAGCTCGCTTGTTGGCTTGGTCGAGAACACCTGTGAAATTCCGAATCGCAAAACCTGCGATGACCACCAATATGATCAGCACAAGCATGACTTCCAAAAGGGTAAAACCACGACGGAAAGTCTTTCGAGATCTACGATTGCACTTCATTATTTGCTTCCTCCAATTCATCGATAGCGTTGATTTTTGACAATTAGTTCTGTTGACTTCTAGTTCTGTTGGCCTTCATTCAAATCTATCCTAGCGAGTTGGCGCTGTTGAGCACAGGCAACATCAGAGCCAGCACGACAAACATCACCAAACCGGCCAGGATCAGTAGCATCACCGGCTCGAGCAGGCGAATGACCGTCTCGAGACGTCGGAACGTGGTCCGTTCCAGGTTTTCCGCGATGTCCACTAAAACAGTGTCCAGGGTGTTGGATTCCTCGGCCACTGAGATCATCTCAACCACCGTGGGCGGAAAATGACCTGATTTCTCCAATTGCTTGGCAAGTCTCTGTCCTGCGGTGATCTCCGTGCTGGCCGAAGAAACCGCTTCGGATAGGATCTTGTTCCCCGCAGCGTTTCGACTGATGTCGAGCGACTTAAGGATAGGAACCCCGTTTTTGAGCAAAGTTCCGAGCACCCGGCAAAAACGAGCGACTGCCAGATTCAAAAACACGCCACCGATCAGCGGCGTCTTGATCTTGACCAAGTCAGCTCGATATTGGCCTTCGCTGGTCTCTAAGTATTTCTTCAGAAGCAAAACAGCGCCAGCGACCACTCCCAAGATAACCCACCAATAGTTCTGCACGAACTTGCTGATCCCCAGCAGCAGTTCTGTCGCTGCTGGCAAACCACCCTTGGACCTCATGCTCTGAAAGATCCCCTCGAATTTAGGGACGAAGAAGATCAGCAACACCGTGACGACAACAATTCCGACCCCCATCACGAATACCGGGTACGCTAGCGCACCGAGGGTCTTTCCTTTGAGTTCTTCTTGCTGCTCGACAAACCCCGAGACACGCTCTAACGCGTCCTCCAAGAAGCCACCTTCACTCCCGGTGCGAGTCATGTTGACAGCCATATCGTTGAAAATCCTTGGATACCTTGCCAT
>JBJTAQ010001150.1:0-7808 GCA_046090945.1 Pirellula sp. | reverse complement strand
AATCGGGCCGGCGGGATTCGAACCCACGACCTCTACCACCCCAAGGTAGCGCGCTAATCCAGGCTGCGCTACGGCCCGTTTTGAACAAGATTGGAGGAAGTATTTTAACGCAATCGGCCCGTTTGGCAAACCGCCAAACGGGCCGATTTTAGGTCATCTATCCAAAGAACTGCGGACTAAGTCCAACTACTGGACGCGAAGCCGCTTCTGAATGTCGGTCTCCAAAACACCGAAGACTTGCTCGTGCCGCTGTACGGACATTTGCAAGGCAGCCAGCAATCGCTTGGCGGTGTAGAAGTTCATAATGATCCGTTGCTTGACATGGATCGGATCCTTGGGAATCCCGACCGGTTGCGGATTCAAACCGAAGTCGACGATCAATTCTTCTGGCGAACCTGTCACTCGGCAAAAATTAGCGTACAGGGCAATCGCGTCATCGTCCTTGACTTGTACCGTCACTTGCTGGACTTGCTGCGCGCCTCCACGTGGTTCCTGGCCGGCATCTTGCTCTACTTCGTTGGACATCTTTTTTTCTTTCTCCAAAAAACAACTAACAAACGAACCGGGGAACTCCCCATGAATCTTTCAAGCCTACTTTAAGCACGACCAGTACCGCTGTCGACAACACTTAGAACTCAAAGTTGAATGTTTTCATAAAGTATCTCTTGATTCTCCAGCCCAAGGATCGCCAGGCCAAGTGCACCTTGCCCTCCCCTCGGTACCCAGGTCTGCTGGGAATCGCATCGGAATCGAACTCAACCCTCGCTTGATACGACGTACTGATGGGGACGGTTCTACCTGTCTCATCGGTTTTCGTATCGAGCGATCCACCCACCTGAATCGACAGTTGAGGTGGTGCTTCCTTGATCTCTGATGCACTAAACCCTACGACGGTTCCCTCAAGGGACTCCAGACGTGCCGATTCGAGCATCAGACTGACTCGGTCACCGACCTGCAACAAGTCGCGGTCGTGCTGATCGACGATCATGACACCTTCCATCTTCTGCTCCGGCCCTACCAAACAAAGCAAGTCACCTTCGCTGAAGTACACCTCGCTGTTAGCCGGATCGAAAGGATCGCCAAACCAACCCGGCAGTTGCTCCTGAGCTTTGGCCGCTTTGCTCTCCTCCTTCGGCGGTGCCTTGAACACATACCCATCGATCGGGCTGAGTATCGTCAAATTGGCGATCTTCTGGTCTAGGACCGACAAGACATTCCGTTTGGCCTCGGCATCTTCTTGCTGGATCCGCAAATATTGAACTTGTTGCGGATCGCCCGCAGCCACACGTTGCAAATCCTGAAGCTTGATCCGAGCAACCTCCAACTCACCGGCCGCCTTGGCCCTCTGGTATTGGAGATCTAGGTTTGTCAACTCGCAGAGCACTTCCCCCTTGCGAACCGGCTCATTGGGCTGCTTGTGCCATTTGACCAACTGCCCAGCGGCGATGGTTCGAACTTCAAGCGATCGAGTGGGCTGAATCTCAGTTGGACAGTAAACATAAAAAGGGACCGGCAGAAAGGCGATCACTGAGAGGATCGCACAAGCCACCGTCAGACTCGTGGTTATGTTCGCTCGCTTCATCTTGGCTGCCCTCCCGGGCTGTCTTAAAAACTTAACCACCGACATGACACCAGGGATCACCATCCCGGCTAAACCTGCTACCGCAAAAGCGCGACCCAAGGACTGCAATCCATAAGGCTTGAGCACTTGATTCAAAAACATGATGATCCCAAAGGCGACTATCCAGCGATAGATGAAAGAACCGATCGTATAAGCTCCGAAGAGCAGGCGATTGCCTTGAGGCAGGAACGGGTTTTCTTGCAACTCCAGCCCCAAGCAGTTCTTCTGAAACCATCGCTTGAGAATTTCACTGGCCTTTTGCCGAAGGTTCGGAATCTCAAGGATATCCATCAAGATATAGTAACCGTCGAAACGCAGTAACGGATTGCCATTAAATACCACGGTCGATACCGAGCAGATGAACATCACGCTCAGGCACAGGAAGTGAAACATCCCCGGCTCGCTGTACCACCATAAAAAGGTCGCGATCGATGCAATGATCAGCTCGACATACATTCCCGCCGCACCGATAAACACCCGTTGCCACTTGTTAGGCAACATCCATGAGTCGGAAACGTTGCAGTACAGACACGGCGTGAAGACCAAAAACATCAGGCCCATCTCGTGGCACTCGCCTCCGAACTTTTTACACGAAAGCCCGTGACCGAACTCGTGCAAGACCTTCACTGCCGCCATCGTAATACCCAAATACAGCCAGTTCTGGGCTGCAAAGAACGTTTCGAACGTCGGTAGTTTGCTGCGAAATTCTTGATAGTTGACCAACACCAAAGTGATTGCGGCCAACCCAAAAAGCATCGCTAGGATCAAGCACCAGGTTGTAAACAGCCATCCGAACCATGGCAGTAGCGCGTTGAGTATCCGCTCAGGATCAATACCCCGAAAACGGATCGCGAAGATATTCGATAGCTTGCTGATCCACTCTTTACGCTTCTTGGTCTCCCCACGCCGACGCAAAGGCTTGCCCTGCCCTACCGCATGCGAGATGACCAAGCCACTTTTATGGAGCATCCCAACAAACTGCTGGAGATCCTGCAAGCTGATTCGCTGTGGGGCAAACTCCGATTGAAATCGATCCTTGATCGTCTGCAGCGATGTCTCGCCATCGAGCATGTTCAGAATCGCATATTCTTCCTCGTGGAAGCGAAAGTAGTTCAGCCCAAGCGGCTCTTTGACCACCCAATACGATCGTCCATCGTAATGATGTTTGCGGGACTCAAGGTCCGGACGCCGACGCAGCTTCAGCGGCCGCATCGCGCTGTTGACCAGTGAGTCTGCCATCGTTGTCATCGAGTCGGATTCCTATCTCTAATCTATCAGGGTCTATCAGGGGTTTTTGCGAAGCTGAGAAAAAATCAATTTCTTAGAAAAGATCCGTCATGCGATTATCGATTGGGTGTGATCTCAACAACCGCATCCATCGTTCCTCGGAAAAGATACTTGCCGCCCACCTGCTTGTTCGGGATCTCGACCCACACGGTGTACTCCTGAGTTCCATCGTTGCGAGCCCCGGTCCCCTGCGATTCAGGACTTACAAACCCAACTACTCCATCGATCTGCTCGACCTTGCCCCCGCCCACAGGGATAATCACCTTGGCCTTGGCACCCTCAAGACTATTGGGCGAGTCGGCGATGCGAACCGAACCCTTGACCCGGAATTTATCGAGCGACACGAGCCTGAGGATCTCTTCGCCAGCTTTGACCCAGTCGTAGCGTTCCTTTTGCACGGAAGCTACCACTCCGGAGAACGGAGCTTTGATCGTCCGAAGTTCGAGCTGAACCAACGATGCATTCAGCTTGGCTTGATTGACCCCGACGGCCGCTTGGTTGATCATCTGCTCGCGTTTAGAGACATCGATTTGAAAGCCAGCTTTGGTCTTCTCCAGTTGCTTCTTCTCCCAATCGTCCTGGGGCTCGACCCCTTTGACATACAAGTCCTGAGAACGATTGAACACGTTCGTCGCGACCTCGTACGAGGCTTGAGAGAATTTGATCTGGCTATCGTCCTCGGCCTTGAGCTTAGCCGATTCGAGTTCCTTGACAGCAACCTCTTTCTCGGCGTTGGCCAGGCGATTGTCGATCTGAATCATCGTGCTGTCCTTGTCGACCAAGGCTCCTTCGTCCACCAAGATATCGAGGATGATCCCGTCGGTTTGTGCAACCACCTTGATATCGTTCACAAACGAAAGGATCGCTTTGTAGCGAAGCACGCCGTCCTGGGTGCTGGCTAATGGGGTGCCTGCCGGGAGTGCAAGTACGTTTGGCAATGGGTCAAGCGACGGACTTTGAACCGCTGGACTTTGGACTGCTGGACTTTGAATCGGCAAGACCGGAGCTTGCTGCTGAGCAAGCGGGATCAAGCTAGGCGAAACTGTTTCCGAGCGGGCTCCATCGATTTGAGCAAGCTTGGGTAGCGTATCGTTGTTGCCAATGCTGCTTGGGACCGACTCGATCCTAGGCGGCTCGGTAGACTCAGAGATACTTGTGGACGAAACCTCAGGGCCATTGGCTCTTTGTGAGATTTTATTGGACTGCCAGAGATAGCCACCAATCGAGATGGCCATGACGAACAAGGACAAGGCGACCAGAACTCTTTGAGTCATAACAGCGGTATCCGAAGGTTGTGTGTGTATAGTTGTTCGTGCAAACAAGCGTATTGAAATTCGGTAACGTTAGAACAAGATGTTGGCCCGAATCCACTCGATGACTTCGTAGAAGCATACGAATGCGACGCTGCGTTTTCCAGCTTTGATGTCGGCCATCACGCGAGCACCAGGTCGCCGTGAGATTTCCAAAAGAGCTTGATCGTTCGGGACGCAGCGAAGTCGAACGACTGCTCCATCCTCGGGATCGAGCTCGGCTCGTTGGCCGACAGCTGGCTGATACAGCTTGCCGTAGTGCTTCTTGTCCGGCTTGGTCATCAAAATGATTTCGACATCAAGATACTTTTGACCCGCTTCATCGGTTTTGCAGGCCCGCTCGTTGTTGAAGGCACCGTCGAGATAACGCATGCGTTTCTCGGGCATCATCACTTCGACTTCCCAAGGGCCATTCGGATCGGCGACCGTCATGAGGACTTGGCCCGTGACGACAGGACGAGCCGCAAGGATTTTTTCGACATCCCAAGTGGTTACCAAACCGTCGATGGGACTTAGGCGCTCAAATTTGGCTTGACGTTCCTCGAGCAATTTAAGCTCCGCAGATCGGTTCGCCGCTTCCTGGTCGGCTTGATTAAAGTCCTGTTGAATACGATTCCGTTCGGCTTCGGTAAAGGTGGTAACGCTATTGAGTTGGCGTTTGAGTTCGTAAGCTTGCTGGAGGGCTTGTCGCTGCTGACCGCGAGTGGTTTCAATCTGCTGCGCCAGTTCGTTGTTCTTGAGTTTGACGAGCGTTTGATCTTTCTTGACCTCGTCCCCGTGCTTGATCAAAACCCGTTCGACTTCGCCGTCCGCATGCGCAAAGACTTGACGCTCGACAGTCGGCTTGAGCTTGCCATTCCCTTGCAGATCGAAATCCATGGGAATTAGAAACATCGACAACAAGCCTGCGCCGACAAGCCCGAGAATCGAGGCGGTCTTGGGGAGCGCCGAACCTCGGAACATCCAGAGAAATCGATCGAGGAATCGCCACAGCGGCATGAATAGGATGTTGCTGTGATCCATCGAGTTCGACAGGGCGCGGCAAGCGTGTTCGTAGACCAGATCGACTCGGCCTTCGAGCGTCTGACGCGAGAGCTGGGTCTCGATCTGCTCGACAATCAACGCCCCAATAATATCACGACGCACACGAGCCTCGTTGGTCTCGTTTCGCTCCGCCAACACATCTCCCTCGAGCTTGCGCTCCGGTTGACGGATCGGCAGAACTGTCACAGTGCGTCCATGAGACAAATCTACGTAGTCTTCGATTGCCTCTTCGAGCTGTGCTGGCAAGTCTTCGGTCGATCCGTCGTACCACAAAGGCTCACCACTCTTGATCACTCGCGTCGCTAGGTTATTCAGCGCTTGGACGTTGTTTGAACGATTCTCGATCGAGTCCTGCCCCGAAATCGCGATCACCTTGGCCTTGCCACCCTTGAGCACCGCGACACTGACCCGGTCGCAATCGATCAATCGCCGACCTTCGTTGGCAATCGTAAAGGCTGTATCCTTCAAGTCCAGATTGTCATGCACCAGACGAGCGAACTGATCCGACTGCTGCCAAAGCTCCTGCCTCGTGGAAACCTGTTGGAGCGTATGACCCTTGAGCCAATCGCCGATCAGATCCGTGATGTGCTTGACGAATTTCAAGTAACCGACCTGAGCCTCAGGTGGCGTTTGAGCCCGCTGGAAGACTTCAAGTAGACCCACTGGACCTTTCGGAGCGATCAGCGGAGAAGTTACTAGCAAGAATGGAGTAGGATTGGCTTCGCCAGTCTGCTCTGATCCACTAAATGGCGGGACCAACTCGGGTGCTCCACGCTGGATCAACCGTCCGAGGAGCCGACCGTGGCTGACCGCCTCAGAATTGTTCGCATCCACCAAATTCGGTGATATATCGATGTGGTGAGCGAGCCGAAGTCCATTCTCACCATCGAGCAACCAGATTGCTCCTCCTCGAGCGGCCAGTGCGTTGACAACCTTCTGCAAAACAGAGGGATAGAACTCGCTTGCCGCGATGTCCGACTTGGATAACTCGGTGACTTCGTTAACCAAAGAGCGTATCTGCCGCTTGGTTTGTTCGACATTCTCGTCTGAAGAACCGGAGGACATTGCTAGCCAATCTGGAAAAGGTTAAGGAAAACTAATAGTGTATAGATTCTCGAATACGAATGACAGTCGCAATCCATCAATGAATCGGGTTTTAGAGGCAACTGGATCGACTTTGGGACGGAAAAACACTCACGATTTTAACATTTTTTCGCTCGGCGCGGAGTTGTTTTGATTTGGAATATCCATGGATACACTCTTGAACATCGTTTGACGGGCATCTGAAACCGACAGACAAGAACTTTCAAACCACTGGAAACGGCCGTTTGATGAAGAAAACAAGCGCTGGGTTCCGGTTCCCTCAACGAATTTGCCAAGGCTATCGAGTGGTTGCCTAGAGAAAGAAAAGTCGCTGGGACTTAGGTGCACAAACTGTCCGCCTAACGATTCAGCGACGGTTGATAGACGTATGGGCGAACGTCGCGCAATCGCTGCCCAGCAATATTCTTTTTGAAACTCACCATCGTGCTGCTTACACTCTAGGCTCGATCGGCCAGTCCTGGGCTATCGCCATGCCGGCTGGGCTGATGTTTTACAAGTTTTGTTTTTACCTTTCTCTCTTAAGGAGCATTCCAGTGCGCTCGATGTTTTCTCGTTTGTTTGTCAATAGTGTTGTGTGTAGCATGTTTGCGATTCTTTCACCCGGGACTGCAAATGCGGGAATCGTGACCTTCGGAACTGATTCGAATCAGTTCCAAATCGAGTTCGTTACGATTGGGAATCCGAACAATCCAGATGACACCACTGGAAGCCCCAGCCAAGTCGGTAGCGTCGCTTACACATACGGGATTGCCAAGTATGAAACCAGCGAGCAGATGATCGCCGTCTACAATGCTCTGGCACCGAACAAGGTGAATAGTAGCACTTGGGGAGCCAACAAACCTGTTACCAGTATTTCATGGCACGAAGCTGCTAGGTTCGTAAACTGGTTGAACACCAGCAAAGGCTACGGCCCTGCTTATCGATTCCTCGCTGACGGTGGCACAAATACCGACGCTAATCGAGCCCTAAGCAATTCGATTTGGGATCCAAGCGACGCACTGAACTATGACGCATCGAATCCGATGAGAAGTCGCCAAGCGAAGTACGTATTGCCATCGTACGACGAATGGTACAAGGCTGCCTATTACGACCCTGACACTGGTACGTATTTCGATTACCCCACTGCAAATGGCTCTGCGCCTACCATCACGACAGGTGGAACAACACCAAATACAGCCGTTTTTTCTGACGGGCCATATAATGAAAGGACGTCCCCCGCCGATATCGATAAAGCCGGTGGATTAAGTCCCTACGGCGTCATGGCGATGGCTGGAAATGTCCTGGAATTAGAAGAGACATCGTACGATTTGATAAATAATCTCCAACACCAGTACAGAGCAAGTCGCGGCGGATGGTTTAAAACCGGATCTTGGGGAGGAACCAGTATCACCGACATGTCATCCTCGACGAGAAATCAGACGGAAGCCGGGTATCGTGATTTC
>JBJTAQ010001149.1:0-2793 GCA_046090945.1 Pirellula sp. | reverse complement strand
GTGTGGAAACTCGAAGACCGGTCGCTGGTACGGACCCTTGATGGTTCGACTCTGTACAATCCCAACAAAGGTCAAAACGCGGAGTTCGGAGGAGTTCGGTCGCTTGCCGTTTCACCCAATGGAAATGAGGTCTTTGCAGCCGGTACGCATAAGGGGAGCAATCCTTTCGGTGCCGTGCATGAACCGTTGCTCCTCAGGTTCAATTGGAGCGATGGGGCATTGTCCAAGTCCCATGTCTGCGACGGGATTCCTGGTGGCTTGTTGTATCGGGTCACTGCGGTTAACGATGCGACAGTGACGGCCGTCTCAGGGGGCTCCTCCGGTGGGATCCTGCTGTTCTTCAATGCTTCGCAGGACAAGGAGTTCCATCGAGCCGGCCTGCCTAGTTTAGCTCGCGACATGGATATCCATGCTGGCAAGGGGCTGGTTGCTACAGCCCACTTTGACCAGCATCTACGCATCAGCGGATTGTTCGCCTGATCGGCTTACGATTTAACCTAGTCGTTACTGCAGTGGCGACGAGGAGGCCAGGAATAGTCGTTTGCTGAACGCACGGTTGAAGCCGACGTTGTTGAGCGACGAGTTGGTATTGAGGTTGATGTTCGAGATCTGTCGGAATCCCGGGGTGCCTTGGGTAGTCCCGGGGTTCGAGGCTCGGAAGGTGAAGTCTGCCGGTTGAGCGACCTCAACGTTGTAGGTGCCTTGCAACAAGTTATTGAACGCGTAATCGCCATTTTGACCGCTGAAAGTCGTCAGCGACACCGAGGGCAACCCACTGAAGGGAGTGCCGGTGAGAATCACACTCGCACCCGGAATACCAAGATCACCGGCATCGTTGACCCCGTTGCTGTTGCGATCCTCGTAGACTCTACCGGTGAGATTGACCCTAGGAGCCTCCAGAGCTGTCGATACTTGAGCCGTATTGTTATTGAGATTGTTCTCTGTAACGCTTGTGTCGGTCGTGCCAATAACTGCCGTGTTGATCAGAGCAGGACCGATTGCACCAGGGAGCACGGCAGCAACGATCTGAATGTTGCTTTGGCTGGTCAATGCGGGTAGATTACCCACGTTGAAGACGATGTTGTCTGGGTTCGATGGATTGGAGTCGACGGCTGAGGCCGGAACACTGACGAAAGCATTGTTGAGCGAAGCGCTGATGACTCGAAGACCATCGGGCAGATTATCGCTGAGAACGACTTCTTTGGCATCGATCGGACTGTTGTTGATGGCTTTGAGCGTGTAAGTGATCGTGCTACCTTCGGCGGTTGCTGTGGGCCCAAATTTTTCGATGGTCAGATCAAAGTTCGGATTCAGGCCGATGTCGATCGAGTTGTCCGTATTCGGATCGTTGTCCCCATCGTTAGTAGGTGCGTTTTGAGGGGTCAGAACCACGCGTTTGGTAACGACTCCGCCTCCGACGAACTGGACCGCGGTGTTGGCATTATTCTCCACGCCAGATGGTACTGTCGAGCTGACCACATACCCGGCTGCCGGGGCACCTGTGGAAAACTGAGAAGCTGGAATTACGACGAAGTAGCTACCTTGAGGGATCGGGCTGAAGCCATAAACGCCTGCGGCGTTGGTCGTCGCGGTTCGAAGAGCCCCAAGCGAGTTGATGGCTTGCTGGTCGATCCCTGGGCTGTAAATCCCATCGTTGTTCGTGTCGTCAAAAAGTTGCAGCAGTATGTTCGCTATTCCAACTTCTGGTTGAGCTCCGGTGTTGTCAAAGATGCCGTTGTTGTTTTTGTCTGCAAAGACCTGGTTGCCGATTGCCATCGCCGTCAGATTCGCGATGTTTAGATTGCGAGTGGTCGGCCCGATGGTGCTAAAGGCATTGACGATCGCATCGGCCGCATCGGGCCCTGTGACTTCGAGTTCAATCGCCCCGACGGCGGCGAAGTTCGCACCAGAGCCAGCCGAGGTGGCAAAGTCGCTAAAAGGGACAATCAGGTCCGAAGTCGCGTTAGCACCTGGGGTGGTCGGGATCGGGACTTCGCGGGTTGAAACATTCGCACCGCTATGAACGCGAATGATCAAACGGGTCCCCGGCTCTCCACCGATCTGAAAACGAAATGCATTCGCGGTTCCCGATGCGGTCAGATCCAGATTGTTCAGACCAATTGGATTGAGATTCGACGAGCCATCGACACCATCGTAACTGACAACCCTCTTGCCGTTGGCCCCGGCACCTACGTCGAAAACCAGTTCACCTGGTTTTGGAGTCCCGTTGGCGGCAACGCTGACGGTGCCCGAGGTCGCATCGACGAACACATCGCGTTCTGCACCGATAGCTTCCGGGGCTGCAAGTGCCGAAGAATTCGGTGTTGCCCCTGGGAAGCTAGCGTTGACCACTTGCTGGGTCGTATTGAACGTGTCGAGTACGAGCTTATCGGAGATCGCAATGTCGGCAGCAGCTAGCGTCAGCTTTTGGACCCTCTGGTTTTGACGTTGCACAAATCCAGCCGGCTCGGAATTTTGGACCACGAAGTAAGTGCCAGCCGTTTCAGCCGTCAGGGAATAAGCGCCATTGGAACCCGAGGTAGTCGAGGCCTTGAGAGTATCCGAACTGCCGAAGATGCCATCGCCGTTATCTAGAAACAATTGAACTGGAATGCCGCTGAGTCGCGTTTCAGCCGCATCGACGACGGAGTTGTTATTGGCATCGTGATAGACCAGACCTTGGATGTCGGCAGCCATCAGTTGCCGGCCTTCAAGAATCTCCATGCGGATCCTTCTACGGGCTAACCTTCGTCGCGAGGAACCTCGATCTTTTTTGGCAAACGAGCTTACCAA
>JBJTAQ010001148.1:0-8532 GCA_046090945.1 Pirellula sp. | reverse complement strand
GTCATGTTGCCCATCGCAACCTTGCCCATCAAGCCCATCCCGAATCGACCGCGGGTGATGTTCGACTGAAGCCCAACATGACCACCATGGAACTCGTTCTTCGTCGAAAAACGATCGACAATCGTGGTGACTGTCGTCACTGGGGGCGGAGCGTCAGTCCATCCATCTACAATGCGAGATCGCAACTGATAACCCGAATCAAGTCTCAGGAAAGTGTAGCCACCGAGTAAGTCAACTCGATTGCAACGATTACCTAAGAGCAAAGCTCGAAGATAGAGATCCCCCGAGTAAACATCCAAGTCATTCAAGACCCCAATCTCGCCGACGTTCTTGCCGAACGGACCACGATCGAGATTGACGATGTAAGTGTCTGGTTGTCCCAAGGACGTATTGTAAAACGATATACCTGTCGAGTTCCCACCGTTGGTGATCACTTGTTCATTGCCGTCAGAGATCAAGCCCCAAGCCCGACCGCCAACCCCGTAGTTCTGGCAGTCGTCCAACCAGAAACCTACGTTGCCTCGGAGACCAACCAGCATGTCGTTGCCCAATGGATTATCGTATCCGCCTAAAAGCGGGTTCGTTGGAAGCACGGTTGGAGAATTGCCACCGACAATCACCGGCGAATTGGTCAAGCCTCTACCCCACCACAGCAAAGTATCCGACTCAGCCCAGCCCAAGCCACTACCTACTCCGCCAAGGCCCGCTCCTCCAAGACCACAGGCTCCGCCAAATCCCGATAGCAAACCTGCAGAATCGCACGAACCGCTACCAGAGCAGGAGCCCGAATCGCAACCGCCTGAGCGACCCAAGCGATGAGCGCCAAAGAGCTTGCCACCGTTGCCTCCCAAACCGACAGATCCTCGAGCATCACATCCCGCCGAATCACAACCGGGTGTGGTGCATCCTGGCGATGTGCAATCCGAACCGCCGCGAACCATACCCGCTCCATTAGGTCGGGCAGTAGCGACCGGATAAGCACCCGCGACGGCGCGGTCCGAAGGGCTTCTCATCGCCGGAGCCTTGACCTCCCCGGCATCAGATATCGATTGGCTGGCACCGCTTTGAGCTTTGGGAGCACCAACTGCATCCCCAATTCGTCCAGCGCTTGAGCGAGCCGCCTCACTCAACGCGTCTTGTCCGAATGCCACAGTCGGCCCAACTCCACACAGAGAGGCCACGATCAACGTAAGGGTGGTTCGATTGATTTTCATGTTTTATTCTCGCTACGCGTTACCAAGCGCACCTTTCGAATCTTTGGATCGGCCGTCAGACGCCTCAGCTAAGAAAAAAAAAGGACATAAGGAACATTTTTTACAAAATACCCAACCCCTACAAAATGCTGTCAAATCGGTTCGGCAACCCGATTCAGCTTAAAGCCATGGGCTGGGAGTTTTAGGAAAAGTGAGCAAACTCGCAACCAGGGGCTAAATAGCCCTATTTTGCTGGTTAAAATTGCCTACCTATGAACGACAAACCTCCAGTAAACCAAAAACCCGACATCCCTTTGGGAAAGCAAGTCCCATTGCAGCTTCCCTATCGCCCCCACGTCGCGGCAGGCTGGAAAATCCCCGGCGTGGGAACCTACAAAATCAACCAATGGCTCGAACAAGCCCGAGCGGTGAATGCCTGGGAAGAGAATCGCAAGGCGTTGACCGATCCGCAACTACGCAAAGAGTTCTTGTCCCTGATCTACAGGGCAAAAAGTGGCGAGCCTTTGGAGTCTCTTTTGCCTGAATGCTACTCCTTGGTCCGAGAGTCCGGTCGAAGAAAGATGAACATGCGCCATTACGATGTTCAAATCTTCGGTGGCGTGTGCCTCTTCCACGGTTGTATTTCTGAGATGCAGACCGGTGAAGGAAAAACTCTTACGGCCACCTTGCCCCTGGTCTTGCACTCGATGCTCGGCAAGGGTGCTCACCTTGCCACGGTCAACGACTACTTGGCCCAGCGGGATGCCGAATGGATGCGGCCACTGTTCGATGCGTTAGGAATCAAGGTCGGAATCGTACTTACCGATCACAACCAGGATCAGCGTCGAAAGGCCTATGGTGCCGATGTCACCTATGGGACAGCGAAAGAATTCGGCTTTGATTTCCTCCGCGATCGACTTTTGATGCGGGCCCAGGGTCGAAACGTCAATGACTTCCTAGGCGCTGGCTCCAACGAGCGATGGAGTTCGGCAGGCGAGCAACCCGTCCAGCGCGGGATGCACTTTGCATTGGTCGACGAAGCCGACTCGATTTTGATTGACGAAGCTCGAACACCGCTGATCATCGGATCGCTTGGCGATGAGGCTCGCGAGGCGGTTATCGCGACCTTCCGATGGGCGTCCCAACATGCAGCCGACTTCGAGTACAAGGAGGACTTTACGCTCGAGGAGGACAGTCGCAAGGTGGAACTCACATCCAAAGGTCGACAGCATGTACGATCGCTACCTCGCCCTGAGGAAATCCGTACAGTCCCACTAGTAGATCTCTACGAGTACATCGAGCGCGCGATTCGAGTGCTTCGAGATTACCACCTCGATCGCCAATATGTCGTTCGAGATGGCGAAATCGTGATCGTCGACGAATTCACCGGACGCCTCGCCGAAGGTCGTAAATGGCGAGACGGAATCCATCAAGCCGTCGAGGCCAAAGCGGGAGTCGAAGTCTCGGTTCCTACCGGACAAGCCGCTCGGATCACCGTGCAGGATCTGTTTCTCAGGTACAAGTATCTAGCCGGGATGACCGGCACGGCCGCAACCAGCGCCGGTGAACTCCGCAAAATATACAAAACCCCTGTACTCCAAGTCCCGACCAATCGCCCCCCTCAACGCAAAAAACTGCCCGACATCGTCTGCAAAGACATGATGGACAAGTTTGAACGGATCGTCGATGAGGTCCGGGAGGTTCACAACCTAGGCCGCCCTGTTTTGATCGGTACTCGATCGATCGACAAATCGAACATCCTTGCCAACATGCTTCGCCAACAGGGAATGAAAGTTCAGGTCTTGAACGCCAACGAGATCGAGCGAGAAGCAGAGATCGTCGCGCATGCCGGCGAGCGAGGTCAAATCACCGTTGCAACAAACATGGCCGGTCGAGGTACGGACGTCAAACTCCAAGACGATGTCCGAGCCCTCGGAGGGATGATGGTCATCTGCACAGAGCTACACGATGCTGCCCGTATCGATCGCCAGTTGATCGGCCGATGTGGTCGTCAGGGTGATCCAGGAACCCACCGACAGTACCTTGGAATGGACGACGAAATCCTCAGAAATGGATTCGGCCTGAAAGCTTCGGAACGTTACAAGCAGTTGGGCGAGCAAGGTCGATTCAGCGATTCCATGGCCTCGGTTTTTCGCAAAGCCCAAAGGAAAGTCGAGCGCAAGCACTTTCGAGACCGCATGGCTTTGCTTTATCACGAGAAAGAAAGGACCAAAATACAAAGGGATATGGGCCAAGACCCCTATCTGGATACTGCCGAGTAGTGTGCCGTTATGACTACCCTCAACGAAGTCGCCATCGTAGATCTTAGCCCCATTCATATGCGGCGTGGCGTGCAGCAGATGGTGTCCCCCCCTGCCCTGCTCGTCGAGCAATTCATCGCTGGCCCCGAAAATGCATCCGTTGTCGAGTTGTTCAAAGGTCTTTCGATCGAGCGACTCGTCCTGCAGTCTCCGATCGTACTCTTCGGTCACCACGGATCGGGAAAGACCACCCTCGCCCACGAACTCTTATGGAGATGGTCGCGAGATCAAGGCAACCGGAAATTGACCCTTACCAGCGGCACCGAATTCGGACGAGCGCTGCAACGCGGGATCAAAGCCGACGACATGGTCCGGTTTCGGCAAATCCATCGTCAGTGCGATGGACTGCTGATCGACAATCTGCACGAACTTGCAACCAAACCAGCAGCCCAAGCTGAATTGGTGCAGATTTTGAAAGATGCCCAAGAAACATCGCGATTGGTGGTCATGACAACGACCGAACTTCCTCGTTTGCAGTCCGGATTGATCCCACCCTTGCAAAGCCTGCTCTCGGCAGGCCTGAGCATTCCGGTGAAACTACCCGGCCCTCAAGCGCGACTGGCGATCTGCGAAAAGCTATCCACCGTTATCGCTCCGGAATTAAACCCAGAGGACCTTCTCAAAAGCCTCTCAAGGATCTCCCAAGATGCCTTGAGCGCACTTCAGATCAAAGGACTGCTCAACCGCTGGGCGCATCAACTGCACTCCGAAAAGATGCTTAAACCCTCAAGCCAGACCCATACTGCCCAAAAGAGTGCGGCCATGAGGCAAAACTCCATCAAACAAATTGAAAAGATGGTTGGGAACGATGGACCGAAAATCACTTGCAAGGAACTTCTCAAACTTGTTGCTAAAGAGTTTGGAATCAAACTGGATGTCTTGACTGGTAAATCACGCAAATCGGGAGTCGTTCGAGCAAGAGGACTGGCGATGCTCCTGATGAGGCAAATGACCAACGAGTCCTTCGAAGCGATTGGTAAGTATTTTTCAGGGCGAGACCATACCACCGTCATCCATGCATGCAACATCACCGAGCAAAATCTTGCAGAAGATTCTGCGCTGAATCTGATCTACGACCGCATTCGTCAAAAATAATCCCTATCCACTGGAACAATAAACTCAACATGAAGATCCTCGAACCGTCGCTGCGTAAACTAGCTCGGATTTCCATCGGGACTGCGATGGGATTGGCCTGTGCCGTCGTGGCCCAAGCACAACAGACCGAGTTCGATCCCAATCGTTTTGAAAAGACCACCGTAGTCAACGGACTTACCCAACCGATGGAGATGGCCATCGCTCCAGATGGAACGATCTACCTGATCGAACTGGCTGGCAAAATAAAAGCGATCCAACCGGACACTGGCGATGTGAAGGTCATCGGTTCGCTCAAGGTTACCACCGAACAGGAGAACGGACTGATTGGAATTGCGCTCGATCCAAAATTCGCCGAAAATCGATGGGTTTACCTCCAATACTCACCCCCCGATTTCTCCGGCCAACACATCAGTCGTTTTGCGATCGCACCGGATGGATCGCTCGATATCCAGAGCGAAAAGATTCTGATGAGATACCTCGAGCAACGCAAAGAGTGCTGCCACCATGCCGGCTCGATGGAATTCGGACCCGATGGATGCCTGTACATCGGCACCGGGGATAATACCAACCCGTTCGGCGATTCCCAGGGATTCGCTCCGATCGATGAACGGGATGAAAAAAGTGCCTTCAACGCACTCCGCACCAGCGCTAATACCAAAAGCTACAACGGCAAGATCCTGCGGATCCGTCCCAAGGATGATGGCACCTACAGCATCCCCGACGGAAACCTGTTTCCCAAAGATGGTTCGGTCGGCCTTCCAGAAATCTACGTTATGGGTTGCAGAAATCCTTGGCGATTGAATATCGATCAGCGCACTGGATTTTTGTACTGGGGCGATGTCGGCCCAGATGCAGGAGGGGACGGACCACGAGGCCCTCGCGGCTACGATGAATTCAACCAAGCCCGCAAGGCCGGCTTCTTTGGCTGGCCCCTATTCATCGGAAATAACCGACCGTACTTGCAAGTGGACTTCAGCTCCGGCTCCATAGGCAATGCATTTGATCCCTCGAAACCGATCAACTACTCCAAGTTCAACACAGGTGTCAAGGAACTGCCGCCGGCTCAACCGGCTTGGATCTACTACCCTGGTGGTGAATCCAAAGAGTTCCCTGCCGTGGGGACCGGCGGTCGTACCGCTTGCGCCGGACCAAACTACTACTACGATCCTGATTTGAAATCCGAGACCAAGTTCCCGTCGGCGATGGACAAAACCGTTTTCATTTTCGAGTGGTCCAGGAACTGGATCGTTGCCGTCAAACTCGATCAGGACTCGAATATTCAAAAGATGGAGCGGTTCATGCCCAACGAAAAGTTCATTCGCCCGATCGATCTGCAGTTCGATAACAACGGAGCGATGTATGTCATCGAGTACGGCGAAACCTGGGGTGTTAATCCAGATGCTAAATTGGTAAGAGTCGACTACCAAGCAGGGAATCGAGCCCCGCAAGCGAGCATCGTCCAAGGTCAGTTCGCTGGCAAGGAGCCATTGAAGATCGCTTTCTCCGCCGAGCCAACGACGGACAAAGACAACGAACCCTTGACGTTCACTTGGAGCAAAGTCAACTCAGCCGACTCCAACGATCGAGTCGCAATTGGAACCGGTGTGAAAATCGAGCACACTTTTGACAAGCCTGGTGTTTTCAACGTCGAAGTCAAGGTTCAGGATCCACAGGGAGCAGCGACCACTGCCGTCGTTCCGGTGATCGTCGGCAATTCAATTCCAACGATTGAATTTGTCAGCCCCAAAGATGGCGATTTTTTCGACTCGGACAAAAAGCTGACCTATCAAATCACTGTGACGGATCTTGAGGATGGCAGCTCAGATGAAAAAGTCACCAGCTCCACCGACATCGATGAACTCGATGCATCGGCTCCGGATCGCGTGAGTGTCCAAGCCAATCTCGTATCCGGAGGTTCCGATTCCGTCAACGAAGCGACATTACCCGTGGGGCTTAAGCTGATGCGATCGAGCGATTGTTTCAACTGCCACGCACTCGACCGCGCGATCGTAGGACCATCCTTTCTGGATATCGCCAACAAGTATCGCTCGCAGGCGGGTGCCATGGATGTATCGGTTGAACGAGTGCTCAAAGGTTCGACGGGAGTTTGGGGCAAGGTGGCGATGCTACCGCATGGTCAGCATACTCGCGAGCAAGTCAGCCAAATGGTCGCTTGGGTCTACGACGCCAAGCCCGATCCGACGAGCCAAACGATTCGAGGCATGAGCGGTACGGTCGAACTGACCGAGAAGCCCGAAAATGCAGGTTCGGCCATACGGCTAACAGCCCGCTATCAGGATCTCGGTGGACCCTCGCTCCCATCGCTAACCGGATACAAGACGATCGAGTTGCAACCTCGGCTCAGGGAAGCCGAACGGGCCGATCAAATCGTCCGGATGAGCGAACTGGCCAGTGGCAAAGCCGGTCGAGGAAAATTCCTGGGGGCGATCGATCACGGATCCTATTTTGTGATTAAGAACGTGCGGCTCGATCAGGTCCGTTCTTTGCTATTTCGAGTTTGCTCGGCCGGTGCAGGTGGAGAGATACTAGTCCATCAGGGTGCGATCGACGGACCTGTCATCGGCAGGATGCGAGTCGATGTCAATGGAGATTGGGATGGGTGGTACGAGCGCAGCATGAAGTTAGAGCCCACGGTCCAGAGAGCCGATTTGTTCTTTGAGACAATCAACGCTCAAAACCGCGGCGGTCTGATGAATATCGACTCGATTCGCTTTGATCCCTAGCCCAGAATCACCACTGGATAATGCGGATCTTGCGGAATCATTCCCCGTCGCTCAATACACAAATTGAGTTCGGACTTGAAGGTGATCCGTCTCACCGATGGTTCCGAAGCGGTCGAGCCAAGTGTGTCCCCAACCGATGCCAAATTTAGCACGTCGAGTAGCCCACCAATTGACTCCAAAATAAGTCTTATAAAACTCCCCTCCGGTGATAAGGTCATCCTCTAGATCGACATTCGAGAATCGGCTTACAAGTTCAAAGGCACCATAGTGATTCTTTGGGATGATTCGCCGTGCGTAACCGACGGTTCGATCGTAGGGTCGTGACTCACCGGTCAATACCCAACTTGTGATGATGTAGCATCCATAGAAATTCGGGTTGCCCGAAGTGTCGGCACTGATCCAACTTGGGATGTACTCAGCTAAAGCGGAAAATGGACCTCGGTTCCAGAGGAGTTCCAAGCCGAAGTTCCAAGCGTAGTTCGCAGGAATAGATCCGGTATCGATATAGTTACTCGTCACATTCGACTCCGGTCGACCTTTCATGCGGATGACTCCATCGGCCGATGTGTTGTAGCGACCTGCCAAACCCACATGAAAATAATCTCGGTCTTCATTCAAGTCCCAGAGCAAACCGGTGGTTCGAAAGGTAACATCCGTCCCGTTATTGATCGAACTCGGAGAAATTCCCCAGTCTTGGTCGTAAACACCGATAGCTGCGGTGGCTCGATGGTCTTGTCCGAGTACACGATTCAAGCGGATACCGGCATTTCGAGAGACGAAGAATGGGCTCAGCACCCGTTCCTGAGCCGGGAGGTTGGCTGCATCACCTACCATTTCGTACGCGAATGTTTCCTTGAGTTTACCGACCGAGACAGTTGTCTCCGGTCCACCGATGGGAGCCGTGACGGCCAAGTCAGTCAGGTTCCAGAGTTGCTCGGGATCGGTATCGAATCCTTTGTACTCTGCGGCAACCAGATAACCGAACTTGTATGCACCTCCGATTTTACCTCTTGCCATAAATCGGACGGCACGGTCATCGAACTGATCGCGTTGCTTTCCTACCTGAGAGATACTCGCGGCATCTTGTCCGAATGCGTTGTAATCACCGATGAGCACCAGTCCAGGGGTCAACGTCAACCAATGCCGATCGATGTTGAGTTGTTGTGATATTTGGGGAGG
>JBJTAQ010001147.1:0-3775 GCA_046090945.1 Pirellula sp. | reverse complement strand
CGCCGTCAAATGTTTTGCGATGCTCCTCAGACGCACGCTGTCTAGCGTCCAAACGACAACTGTCACTACGTCCGCGCACTGGCCGCAAAATGGCCATTTTCATGGTCAGATCATGCAAGAATCGAGCATGAAGGAACGAGTAAATCAGCCATCGAAGTATCGATCCCAATTCCTTGCTGACTCGAATCGAGAGTGCAGGATTAATCTTGCTCATAGCGCCGAGTTCTCGGACGCCTTTTTCCAGAATGTTCTGCAGCGCCGGATGGCGACAGAACCCGATCCGACCACCGCAAGGAAGCTAAAAAGCATGGCCAGGAACAGCCGAAAATTCGTAGTGTTTCTTGCAACGTTCAAGGTGTCGTCGTAGACGGCTCCATTCAATTTGCAGACTTGGAAAGTAATAGATCAAGTACGATCCATGCGACGGCAACTACAAAAGCGACAACTATAGTCGTCGTCGCCGAAATTCCAGCGCCGCGCTGGAGCCAAGGTTGTGCTAATGCTGCCAGGATCCCAACGATTCCAGTGATCCAAAGCCATTTTGGGGGACTGCGATGCATATGTCAGTTCCCCCAGACCCATTCAGAAATTTCATTGGAAACGAACCACCCGACATAAATGCTTCCACCGATGAACGGGACGGAACCAACGTAGCCGTAGTTGTTATGAATTCCGGTCAGTAGCGAACCGTAAGGACGAATCGGGTTGAAACGGCCAACTTGAGTTCCGAAAGCTGTCATCTCATGACCAAAAATCCTAAGAGTCGAAAGCCTTGAGGAACTAGCTTCTGCCAGCAGTCCTGGGGATCGAATATCGTCTAGAAGGTGGCCCAACTCATGACGAATCCGACCATTTCGGAACGCTGAAGAACAACCTATCAGGAACTGCGTATCGTCTATCCATCCACCGGAACGAATAAATCCAATGTTTCCACTTGCGTGTAAGGCGTCTATCCGACCTGCAATTTGAGCCAAGTGCTCATCTGTAAACCCAAGAGCCTTAGCCCGTCGAACAAACGTTGAGCTTTGAGCAACACTCTTGATTTGGCCTACCAAAGATTCAATTTGTGACGAGGAAGCAGCAATTCGATTCGGTGAACCACCAAGTGCCGTTAATCCCTTTGGGGCTGATAGTGAGCCGTTACTTCCATTCTTAACTCCGGCCATTGCATACAACACCGATGAAATCGCCACTCCTTTGAGACGGGACGTGTCGCCCTCGGCATATGCTTCGTACGCACCATATCCCCATTGGCCAGCAAGTACGCTTCGACCGGTCCACTTGATCGTTTCTGTTCCGGCAGTTCGGACCGCAGCGGTTCCGCCAAGTGAAACGACATCAATAACATCATTTCCAAGGTTCAATCCAGACTCGATTACCTTGCCTTGAGAGATCGAATCCGCCGTGCGAACGAGGGGTATCGCTTGCATGAATGCAACTGCATCGTTGTGAGACTTCACTGATAGCGGAGAATCGTGGATGGTATCGAACGCTTGTTCCATACTCATGTTTCGTAATGGGGCTGTACCCATAAGCTCCCAATGAGTATTGGACCAAAACATCCAACTTGTCGCCGTTCGATCACGAAAAATCGCGATACGTTCATCTCCGGTTTCTGGATCTATGTATCGATACGAGACAGTCAGATGTTTGTCGTCCGCCGACCCAAGATGTACACGCATTTCAGCGCCTGCCGCAATTAGTTTATCGATAAACGCTCTCGACAGTTTTTTTGGATCCCATTCTTCCAACCCACTCGGATCCGTCGCATAGCTAGGATGGTTGCCTACGTAGCGATACAGATTCGTATCCCCAGCATCAAAACTCTTCGGGTCTTTGGACTGCCAGCGGCCAATCGTCGAGTCGAACACAGCAGATTTCCTAGGGACGGATTGGAAGATGGAGTTGCCGCAGATAGGAATGTAGCATGCATGCCGGTCCGCCGTCAAATGTTTTGCGATGCTCCTCAGACGCACGCTGTCTAGCGTCCAAACGACAACTGTCACTACGTCCGCGCACTGGCCGTAAAATGGCCAGTTAGGCGGTCTGATCGTATACGACTCCAGCATCAATAGAGGAGCAAATCAGTGATCGACGCGTCAACACCTGCTCGCTGAACCGTCTGAGTGCGATGACAGGATAAGCGTCGCTGCTAGCGCCGAGTTCTCGCACACAAAAGTGCACAATGTTGTGGCTCGGAGCAGCGCTTTTTTCCAGAATGTTCTGCAGCGCCGAAATGCAGCGCCGAAGCGCTGCGTTAACCCTCGGCTTGCGCTATCGGTACTGCGTCAATTGCGCCAGAACCACGGAACAACCAAGTCACCGCGCCCCATCCAAACGGCCATCCATCAACGGCCAATCTAATTTCAATTCGTTCTTTGCTTACAACCTTTGCGTCCCACCACTGCCAAGGACGTTCGTTGGGGTTCATCCAATACATCCAGTTGTCGACGGACCAAGCGCGAGTGCGTTCGTCCTCCTCTCGCTCATTGTCACTGAGTGTCTGCCATCGTTGCAACCACCTTTCGGACTCCTCAAGCGACATCTCTTTCGCGCAGGTGCGGACGAATCGTTTCGGCAATACACTGCGCCAATCGATTTCTTCTGACCACCCTTGTGAGCACGTCGTACAAATCACCCTCATTACATCGACCGCAGTTTCTAAAACCTCGTCGGAATTGCCCGTGCAATTGACCACGAATTGAACCAGTCCCACGCCAGGAACAGGTTCATCTTCTTGCGGTCCCACCGTCAAACGCCGAATCTCTGCCAAACAATCCTGCGCGTCAAGCATTAGAAGCCCTCCCTACCGGTACCTTGAATGATCCTGTCGAGCAACTCCTTGATTTGGTCTGGCCGTAGCCCGAATTGATCTGGGGCCGGATCGCGAGAAATAATTGGCCTATTCGGGAATTGCTTTGCCATACTTTCCGGTACGGCTGATGCACGAATGTCATCTAGCAATGACTTCGGCACGTCAAAAGACTTGACTGTTGCATCCGGAAGCCCTTTCGCGATCTTCTGGGACAGATACTGTTCTGCCGGAGCTTTACTTCCGAAGTTCAGCCATAGAGTTGTGCCGTCTTCGACGATACCAACTGCTCCGCCTTCGCCGAGCAGAATGCGAGTATTGGGAGTACCCTCAACTCGAAATACCCTCACTGTACTCCTTGGGGCAATTTGTTGTGAGAACTTAGAAGGGATAAGCTTGCCATTGAGTGGAATCGAGGCCAATTGTGCGGCTGAGGCTGCGATCCCCCAGGAGTTGGCTATGGATTGTAGTGCTTCTAGCTTGTTTATTGCCGACAAGTTATAGCGCAGCGTTTCTTCAGACGGGTAAAACGTGTACCCAATATGCTCCTTTCCTCCGTAACCGCCTTCGAACATTCCATACCATGTCCGTTCTTCACCGTCATTTGTCGTGCCTTTGACCTCAAGGTATCCAAATCGTTCGCCGTATACTGTTGTTGTGCGTAAAGTTGACTCCGCTGTCTCAACATCAATCCCAAGCAACGCATATATGACTGACTCATTTGTAACGCCATAGTTATACTGTGGCGCTCTATCGTAGGTTGGGTTTTTCATTTGGCGGCCATACCAGGGTCCTATCCAATATTGCGTGAATTCCTCGTTGGCGACCTCAAACTCGCGTCTAGACCGAAACATCACCGTGACGGGTGATCTCTCGACCAAACCACTCGGATCCGTCGCGTAACTCGGATGGTTACCCACGAAGCGATACAGATTCGTATCCCCAGCATCAAAGCTCTTCGGG
>JBJTAQ010001146.1:0-1263 GCA_046090945.1 Pirellula sp. | reverse complement strand
TTGAATTCTCAATCAAATTCCAAACGATAGCTCACTATTAGGTTTTTGCAAGCTTCTTCTTGGGTTTCTTGAAGGAAACCTAACGGCTTCGGTCGCCTGCCTGTGAATGATTGGTAGCTGCAGTTCCAGGCTGACTGAGACACCAATTCACCATGGAACTCAATTACGCAAAAGGTTCGGTTTAGTCGACCCGACGCAATCTAGGCATAAGGTGGTTGAGTTTGGATTGGAGGATACTCCACGTCGAAACATGGTCGGGCGAACCCTACTGCTGCTGGCGCGACGGCTGTATTCTCATGCCCGGCAATATGCCCACCGCAGGGGCTACCTCGTCCTGTGTAGTTTTGACCCCGTAATCAGGATACCCATAGGCGTAGTAATCACAATTCATGTTTTCATCCTGCAACACGTCTACCCAGGATCGCTCAGAAACACTCGGGAAAAGGAAAGGACGAGCACTACATCGCTTTACCGGATTCCTAGACTTCATTTCGTCCGTTGCCTCCAAGATATCTGATTTGGGCGAGTTTTCCCTCAAACCCCTGAGCTCATCGATCAGTAAATTTCGCTTGCCTTTAAAGTAGTGCCAACTGACAGAGAAGTAGCTTCGCTCCCGATATGCTGGGATTCCGATGGCAGCAATCAATACAGCAGACGCAAGGCAGAAGGGAATAAACCAATTCCTGTTCATGAAGATTTTGCCATCGTCTGGCAACATCGATACTGAAACGACTGGGAAGGATATCAGAAACGCGCAGACAGAAAAGTTCACCTCGTTCCCAGCACCCACCTGAAAAAAGGCAATTACTCCGAAGCTCGCAGAAAGCAACGCCAGCGAGTAAAGTCCAATCGGACTATGAAACAACGCGACAATCCCCTTTCGTCGGACGAGCTTTCGAATGACCACCCAGGAGAACAAATAATGAAATAGAACAAAGCAACCGATAATTACCATGGCATGAGCGATTCCAACCAAACTCCAATGCCCACGACTTTGAATCGATTCGATGATTGATGATAATCGGTCTCCGCCATAAACGTACTCCACGATATGGTGGAAAGGTGATATCTTAATTGATTCACCACTTGCTTTTACAGTTCCTTGGGTGGAAAAGTAAGTGCTAAAACTCACCAGGACGCTTCCAGCCATCAAGATTGTGGGGGTCGTACCTCGGAGAAAAACTAGTCTGGATAACCACAAAATGGTCCACATAATACCGATAGGTCCCTTGGATTGGCCAAGCAAAACCGAAATCAAAACCG
>JBJTAQ010001145.1:0-3196 GCA_046090945.1 Pirellula sp. | reverse complement strand
GCTTGTCCGCGATCACAACGGCCGCCGCGTGAGTTCCGATGCTGCGAGCCATCCCTTCGACGCGTTGCGCCAAGTCGAGCATCTCCCCGATCTCAGGGTTCTGAGCCGCCTTGCGCAGGTCTTCGCTTCCCTGGATGGCTTCCTTCAAGGATGTCTTCCCATCCTCCGGGATCATCTCGCTGATTTCAGCAACACGGTTCAAGGCGATATTGATCGTTCGTCCAACATCCTTGATCGCACCACGTGCCTTGAGAGTTCCAAACGTGCCGATCTGGGCAACGTTGTCCTCGCCATATTTATCCTTAACGTATCGGATAATCTCTCCACGTCGGTCCTGGCAGAAATCGATATCGATGTCCGGTGCTTCCAACCGACTTTCGTCTAGGAACCGCTCAAACAGCAGATCGTACTTGATGGGACACACGTGTGACAAATACAAAGCGTAGCATACCAGAGCACCAACACCACTGCCCCGCGCCGTCGCCGGCACACCAATCTGCCTCGCATGGCGAACAAAGTCCCAAACGATCAAAAAGTAGTTTGAGAAACCAAGCTTCTTAATCACGCCTAGTTCCCGGTCGAGTCGATCAAAAACCACCTTGGACAACTCGCCATCAACACACATTTCCTGATTGTCGCAATAACGCTCTAGTAGCCCTTGGATGCAGAGACTTCGCAGGAAATCATCCGCACTAGGCTGGTCCTTTGGGATTTCAAACGAAGGAAAATTTCGACTCCCAAGATCCAGGTCGATATCGACCGAGTCGGCGATCTCTTGCGATCTGGCAACGGCATGCTCGATCCCTTGGAAACTCTCGTACATTTCCTCCTGAGATCGTAAATAGAACTGATCGTTATCCATCCTCATCCGGTTCGAATCGGTACGAAACTTACCGGTGCTGATGCACATCAAGACATCCTGAACGAGGGCGTCTTGGCGTTCGGGATAGTGCGCATCGTTCGTCGCGACTAAGGGCAAACCCATGCGATTGGCAATATCGACCGCTCCGAGCAGTTGCTCCCGCTGAATCGCAAGCCCATTATTCATGATCTCAACAAAATATCGATCGCCGAAAAGCTTAGAAAACCAACTGGCGACACCCTGGGCCTGCTCGATCGAATCTGACGTATCGGAACCTCGTAGGATAATCCTTGAAAACTCGCTCGAAACGCACCCACTCAAGCAGATGATTCCCTCGTTGTACTGCTCGAGAAGCTCCTTATCGATTCGAGGTTTGTAGTAGAAGCCTTCGAGCTGGGCTCGAGATGCAAGGCGAATAAGATTGCGGAAACCCGTACGGTTTTTTGCAAGAAGCGTAAGATGATATGCTGCTTCTTTTGCAGAATCAGCATCGCGCACGAATCGACTTCCTGGGGCTACATAGGCTTCATAGCCGATGATCGGATTGAGCCCAGCCCCTTTGGCCTTTTTATAAAACTCTAAAGCGCCATGCAAATTCCCATGGTCGGTCAGCGCAAGTGCGTTCATGCCAAGCGACTTGGCACGTTGAACCAATCGGTCGATCGTCCCTGCTCCGTCTAGCAAGCTGTAGTGGCTGTGACAGTGCAGGTGCACAAAAGGGCGATCGACAGCTCCGGCTACCTGATCCATAACGGCTACCTCCCTGAGACAGCCATGACCGAAGCATGGCCCGCTGTCACCCCGCTGAACACAAAAGGCATCGGCGTAAAAAAGGCTACACTAGGATGGCTAGAATCCTAGTTCGCAACTTCTTGTGCTTCAAATCCCGCGCGAGAGATCGCCTTGAGAGTCGACTCCAAATCAAGCTTACCCTTGTACTTGACCATGACGATTGGATTGTCAATCACGTCAGCTTCCTTCTGAGGTGCCAGTTCCACATCGATCACACCCTTTTGCTTGGCGATCGCAGACTTGACCGATGGATAGCAACCCGACGGACAAGTCATTCCATCAACCTTGAAGGACACCAATTTCGGCTCTACAGACTCCTCTTCACCAACAACGGGTGCACCTGAGGAACCGGCGGTCGACGAAGCAACGGGTTGGTTGCAAGAGGACTCACATCCGGAGAAACAAGCCAGCGGGCTAGCGCTCATCGCCAATAAACAGATCAATCGAAGGTTCGTGGACATCGATTCATTACTCCTTCAAGGAACGAACTTAGGGTCTGTCAAAAATCGTGCACGGGGCCTTATCGTAAGGTCCAGGTGAAATTGGGCCGCGAAATTGCGGAGGCCAAGCATCATCCGCCATAACCACCAACGACTGACGGCCACCTCAGCCTCCGACCCATTCATTGTAATAGGTCCCACCTGATTTGGAAACCTCAACCGTTTTTGAAATCCACTGGAAAAAGGCTGGTCGAACGTAGCCTACGAAAACTTTCCATGATAGCTATAATCTTATTCGCCGGAGCGACGATCTCCGAAGCAAGCACTCCGACTATGATTCCTTGAGTACAACCCAAGGCCCCTCCAAACCTTCCATCCAGGTGAGACGACGCATGCAACGAACCATTTCCAAGAATACTTTCTGGGCGACCCTACTTGCTTTGACCACCATTCCGATGGCATCGCAAGCGCAAGACAAGTTTGATGCCACGGCTGTCGCGTCACAAGGTATTTCGAAATTGAAGGTCAAACCCAAGGATTGGCCTCAATGGGGCGGGACCGCAGAACGGAACAATGTCCCAGATTCCGGCCCGCTGCCGGTTTCCTTTGATGTCAAGACAGGTAAAAACATTCGCTGGTCCGCAGCACTGGGCTCCGAGACCTACGGCAATCCAGTTGTAGCCAACGGAAAAGCTTACGTTGGAACCAACAATGGATCCGGTTACGTCAAGCGTTATCCGGCAACCGTCGACCTAGGTTGCTTGATTTGCTTTGACGATACCACTGGCAAATTCCTTTGGCAGCACAGCAGCGAAAAGCTGCCGACAGGCCGAGTCCACGATTGGCCCAATCAAGGTATCTGCTGCGCTCCGCTGATCGACGGTGATCGACTTTGGTACGTAACCAGCCGTGGCGAAGTCGCTTGTTTGGACACCGATGGTTTCCTCGATGGTGAAAATGATGGACCTTTCAAAGAGGAGCCGAACGAAAACCAAGACGAGGCGGATGTGATCTGGAAGCTCGATATGATGGCCAAGCTCGGAGTGTCCCAGCACAACATGTGCAGTTGCTCGTTGACATGTGTTGGAGATCTGCTATTTGT
>JBJTAQ010001144.1:0-2000 GCA_046090945.1 Pirellula sp. | reverse complement strand
GCTTATTGAAATTCAGTCTCAATTAAGATAAGCTAGTATGACGATTTCTTTGAAAGGTGTTTTCGACCTGTTTGTCTGCGGACAAATGCTTATGCAAATTACCAGCAATCCCACCCCTGTTCCGGTCGAGTACCTTCCTCCCGAATCCGAGGGAGTTGTCGTCGATCTATGTGGCGAGGAAAAGAACGTTCATCGCCTTGAGGAATTAGGAATTCGATGCGGTTGCAAAATTCGAATGCTGTGCCCGGGCGAGACATGCTTGCTGGCCATCGAGGGCAAGAAAATGTGCCTGCGGCTTGGAAGCTGCGCTGAGATTCTGGTCCATCCTCTGACTTCCTAAACGTTCGACTTGCCCGCTGGTTTGCTAGTTGCCGGATTTATATGTCTATGGCCACGACGAATCTGAACGATTTGAAGGTAGGGGAAAAGGGAACGATCGTCGATGTCCAAGGGAACGACTCGATCGCAGCAAGACTTATGGAAATGGGATTGATTCCAGGAGAAGTGGTGCTCATGGTAGGCCAAGCACCCATGGGGGATCCGGTCGAGTACGAAGTGGTCGGATATCGGCTGAGCCTCCGGCGGATCGAAGCCCGACGTATCTTGATTGATAAGTTGTAGGGGGGCCGGACTCGATGGCAACCCGCCTAGGCTCAGACCGGCTTCAAACCGTCGCCTTGATCGGCAACCCGAATACTGGCAAGAGCAGTCTGTTCAATGCGCTGTGCGGCGGCCAAGCTCGGGTGGGGAATTACCCTGGGGTAACGGTTGAGCATAAAACGGGGCGAATGTCTCTGGGTTCTAGTCCGACTCGAGAGATCGAGCTTGTCGACCTACCGGGAACTTATTCTCTCAGCGCGCGGTCGGCTGACGAAGCCGTCTCGGTCGAGGTTCTCTGTGGAGAGATGCCGGGAGTGGCTCGGCCTGATGCAGTGATTGTGATCCTCGACGCGACGAATCTGGAACGCAACCTCTATCTATTGAGCCAGATCTTGGAGTTGCAGATACCGACGATCGTGGTCCTGAACATGTGGGACCGGCTGGCTCACGAAGGGATCACGGTCGATGTCCAAAAACTTTCGCAATCACTAGGGGTACAAGTGATCTGTACTTGTGCCACGAAACGCTCGGGTATCACCGAATTGCAGCAGGCTTTGCTCGATGTGTTAAGGGGCGAGGCTCCAGTGAGCCATGGCCAAAGAGAACTGGCATCGGCTGCCTTTCCCGAGCCGTTCCGGCAGAGCGTCCAGGAACTCTCCTCATGGCTGGAATCCCAAGGTTGCAAGCTTGGTCGGTTTCAGATCGAGCGACTTTTGATCGATGACTCTCAGGCACATTCGCATCGCGTGATCCCGAAACAGTTCGCTTCGGCGGTATCCGAACGGATCGCACAGGCTCGCAAAGAGTTGGCATCGCAAGGAGTATCTATTCCGCTGTTTGAAACGCGGACTCGCTATGGGTGGATCAAGCAGCAAGTGGCAGGTGTGGTCGAGCGGCAGACGCGCAACCCAGGTTTGTCGATCAGCGATCGGGTCGATCGATGGCTCACGCACCGTTGGTTTGGCCTACTGTTTTTCATCGTCCTGATGTTCCTGATTTTTCAGTCGATTTCTTGGGTTGCTGGATGGCCGATGGAGGGAATCCGCATGGCCACCGACTGGCTGGGAAGTCAAATGGAAGCCTGGCTTGATCCTGGCCCGCTGCGCTCTTTATTGGTCGATGGGATCATCGCAGGAGTTGGATCGGTCCTGGTCTTTCTCCCGCAGATTGCAATTCTTTTTTTCTTCATTGCCGTGTTAGAAGACTCTGGATACATGTCGCGGGCGGCTTTCATGATGGACAAGTTCATGTCGGCGATCGGTATGAGTGGCAAGTCATTTCTGCCGCTGATGTCTTCCTTGGCCTGCGCGATTCCGGGGATCATGGCCACGCGCACGATCGAAAACCGCAGGGACCGAATGGTCACCTTGCTGATCGCGCCGTTGATGAGCTGCTCGGCG
>JBJTAQ010001143.1:0-4811 GCA_046090945.1 Pirellula sp. | reverse complement strand
TCGGAACCCGACGCCGTTTTCTCCATACAGTCGCCGGAACTGCAGCCATCGGCATGACAGCTTTGAGTCCAGTGGCGAGACTCCTGGCTCAAGAAGCCAAAGCTGCCGGGCTAAAACTCGGGATCCAAATCTACTCGCTCCGAGGCTTCCCGGTCGATGCTGCGTTGGAGCACACCAAAAACCTAGGCTTCGAGGAGGTCGAGTTCTTCAGCGGCATGTTCCCACTGACAGCTAGCGACGATGAGATCAAGGCCATGGTCAACAAGGTCAAAGGGCTAGGCCTCCGCATTTCGGCACACGGCGTCAATGGCTTTACCAAGGACGCCGCGGCCAACCGAAAGGTTTTTGAATTCGCCAAGAAGGCAGGGGTCAAGAACATCTCGGCGGCTCCAACACCAGACTCCATGGACAGCCTTAACGACCTGGTCAAAGAATACGACATCCGCATCGCGATTCACAACCATGGTCCATCGGATCGTTTCAATAAGGTTGTCGATGTGCTCAAGGCGATCGAAGGCCGCGATCCTCGCATCGGCGCCTGTGCAGACCTCGGACACTTCATCCGATCTGGCGAAAAGCCGGTTGATGTCATTCGAGCCCTGGCCGGACGCCTCTACGGTATCCACTTGAAAGACTTTGCAGAGATGAAGGAGAGCACCCGAGGTGTGATCCTCGGCCAAGGTCACTTGGATTGCGCAGCGGTCTTCGATGCACTGATCCAAGCTAAATTCCCCGCCGATGGGGCACTGTCGCTCGAGTATGAAGAAAACCCCAAGGACCCGATCGAAGACATCCGTCAGTGTGTGGCTACCGCCCGCGCTGCGCTCTCAAAAGTGAAGGGCTAAGACCACTTGTCCGAACCCAAGGTTTTCGAGCTTGATACCGTCTGCAAAAGTTACGCCGGTAGACAGGTCCTAAAGGGAGTGTCGTTAGCAATCCCACAAGGTGTCGTGGGATTGCTAGGGCCAAACGGTTGCGGCAAAAGCACACTGATCAAATCGATCCTTGGGTTAGTCGCGATCGACTCAGGGCGCGGCAAAGTGCTGGGCTTTGACTGGCCCTCGGGAGTTCGTGTCATCCGAGACCACGTGGGGTATTTGCCCGAGGATGACTGCTACCTACAAGGTCTCCAAGGGATCGAGTCGATTCAGATGATGGCCAGACTCTCTGGCCTGCAAAAAAAAGAAGCCTTGCGCCGCGCTCATGAAGTGGCTGATTATTGCGATTTAGGGCAAGAGCGTTATCGCAACGTTGAAACCTATTCGACGGGCATGCGACAGAAGCTCAAATTTGCACAAGCATTGGTGCACGATCCTCAGTGGATCATCCTCGACGAACCGACCACTGGTTTGGACCCAGCCCAAAGAGAACAGTTCCTCGAACGCATCCATACGCTGGCAAACGAAAAAGGGAAATCGATTCTTCTCTCGACCCATATCCTGCACGATGTAGTACAAACATGCGACCACGTAGTGATCATGGCCGCAGGCCGCATTCGCACATTTGATTCCCTTGAGAATCTTCAAAGACCCAGCCAAGAAGGTTTGCAGATCCAAGTTGTCTCTGGGGCAGAAAAACTGTGTGATTCCCTAGTTGCCCAAGGAATCCAAGCGACTTGCAAGTCCGATTCTGAGCTAGTCGCCCTCGGACAAGAGTCCGTGATCATCGACCGAATTTGGAGCACAAGTCTTGCGCATCAAATCATTGTTCTGAGGATGGAACAAGCAAAGAACTCACTCGAACAGGCCTTTCTCGAAGCTGTCAGGACTTAATCAATGCCCCTGCTGGACGTTGGATATCGAACATGGGACGGGAATAGAACACCACGCTGGACGCGTGCACTGGTATTGGCGACCACCGGCATCCACCTGGTTTGGCAAGGGACCTGGCTCAAGCGGGTTTTGATGTTCATGGCTATCCCAGCGCTGATTGCCGGAGTCTTTGTGGCAACCTACGAGCAGACCATCGATCGCTCGGGCCCTCGGGAGTTGCTCCGAGGTATCTCAAGAAACCCCCAATCGCGGAGCATCGCTGAGCGTGCCGGAGTCGATCTGTCGGATGCAGCCGAGAATCCGGAGGATTATCGCCATTTCACTTGGTCTTACATCCTCTTCAGTCTGTCGCGATACCCGCAAGCACTCGGGATGATCGTCGTGCTTGGTCTAGTTGCTCCACGGCTGATCAGTTACGACCTTCGGAGCCGCGGTTATCTGCTGTATCTGTCCAGACCCCTGACCCCGGCTGAGTACATCTTCGGTAAGTCACTCGTCCTGTTTTTTCTACTGTTTATGCTGTCGGCCTTGCCAGCACTGATTATCTATGTGGCCGGATTATTCCTATCGACGGACTCAACGGCCATCGCTCAGACTTGGGATCTTCCCTTCCGCATTCTCTTGGCATCACTGGTGCTCATGATCCCAACTTCGGCTGTTGCACTGGCCTTCTCATCCATGACCCAGGAGAGTCGCTATGCAGGCTTCGCATGGTTTGCCATGTGGGTCATTGGAGCGGTCACTTACAATGCCCTGTGGGCCACGAGTCAGCTGGGGGAGTCACTTCCAAGACGCGGTCGCGGACGGCCAAGCGTTGAGACGCTGAACGCTATGAACGAATGGAATTCGTATAAGCTGTTTTCACCCTACGAAACTCTTGGATACCTCCAACAACAGATTTTTGGACTCGCTGTTAAAGATGATTGGACTTGGGCCCCGTGGATTCTTGCAATCATCGCATCGGTCGTTGGCTATGCGTTCGCTTATTGGCGAGTTTCGAGAGTTCTTAAAGCTTAAGCTCAACCTGGGTGTGGCACCGTGGAAAACCTATTCGACTTCGACCGATTATCCTTGATGTACGGGACTGTCGTGGGTGTCAACGACCTGCAACTCTCGCTCCCCAAAGGTGCATACGCCCTGATCGGCCCAAACGGTGCCGGCAAGTCGACACTGATCGGCCTTATCACCGGAGCGTTGCGCCCGACTTTGGGTAGCGTGAGAGTGTTAGGCGAATCTCCACGCTCCTCAAGCACCCTTCAACAACGACTTGGGGTTTGCCCCGCAAACGATTTATTGGTCTATGGTGTGAGTGCAAGAAACTGGCTGAACTTGCTCTTACGCATGTCGGGATGGAGCAAAACACAGGCCCGAGAAAGGACCGACCAAGTCCTTGAAGAGGTAGGATTAGCAGATGCCGCGAATCGACCGATCAACACGTACTCTCTGGGAATGAGACAGAGATGCAAACTGGCTCAAGCCATCGCGCATCAGCCAGAGTTTTTGATCCTCGATGAACCATTCAACGGCTTAGACCCCATCGGACGATTCCAAATCAGCGAATTGCTAGTCCAATGGGCTAAATCCGGGAAGAGTCTTCTGCTAGCGAGCCATGTGCTTCACGAAGTCGAACGAATCACCGACTCGTTCATGTTGATCTTCGGCGGACGACTTTTAGCAAGCGGCACGGCGGGCGAACTGCGACGGCTCTTGGCAGACCTTCCCCAGGACATCGTCATCCAATCAAACACCAGAGATCGACTGGCTGCTCTGCTTGCCGAAAAGCCCTGGATACGCGCGGTGCATCGGGACTCGGTACCGAACCGATTGGTGCTGACCGTCGACCGCCCGATCGAACTTTATGAGTCGCTAGCCAAATGGGCTAGTGCGGGCGACGTCTCCGTCGAACGAATCACTGGAAGCGATGGCGATATCAGCACTTTGTTCAAACTTTTGATCTCTCGGCATCGCGGCGAGCGTGCTTATCAACATACCGGGACCAGTTCATGAACGCACTGACTAGACTACGGATTGCTGTGCCGAGTGTCATCGATTACGAACTGGCACGGTCGAAAACTCCCGCCAGAATCGCCATGTTCCTGCTGATGGTCTTTATACCCGTAGCGCTTCTAATCTCGGTGTCGAACTTGATCCCCTCGGAGGTCAAAGACAAAGAGGAAACCAACCTTGCCTTTTGCATGATGCTCTATGCCCTGATTCCACAAGTCCTGACCATGCTTGGCATGCTTGTGCTGGCTTGCCCCATCGTACAAACAGAGCTCGAAGGTCAAACCTGGATCTACAGCCTTGTGCGTTATCAGGGTCGCCGCAGTTTACTTCTGGGGAAATATATCGTCGCCGTACTATGGACCACTAGTGCCGGCATCATGGCGACCAGCCTTTCGATACCATTCCTGCCCATCAACCAACCCTTTCAAACCTGGCTCACCATCTGCTTGCTTTGCTTACTTGCGTCGCTGGCCTATGGTGCCCTGTTTGCACTCATCGGAGTTCTGTTTCAAAAGCGAGTCATGGTCATTTCGTTCGTGTATGCCTTGGTTGCCGAAGGGCTCTTGGCCTGGATCCCAGCGGTTATCAACCAATTTACAATCGCATACCGACTAAGGTCGATTCTGTTTCGCTGGCTGAATCTGTCGGTCGACAAATACTTCCGCAACGACGGGATGGTCCAAAACGGGATGGTCGCCCAGGACCCCACCGGTTGGACCCAAATTGGATGGACACTGCTCATAGCCGGGGGCTTGCTCTTTCTTGCTGTCTGGTTGGTCGAACGCTTCCAGTACAGTTTCCAGTCTGAGCTCTAGCGGCGTTGGCTAGCCTGGGGGCGTTCATTTTGGCAGACACCCCGCAAGAACCTCTCGATGGACTTACCACAACCTCTTTCCAAGTAGAGACTTGCGCAAATACGCGCCGGGTTTTTCGAGGCCTTGGCACGCGGATTGCTAGTCGGGGTTGGCACTCAGTCTGACTGCCAAATCGGGCCGATTTCATCATTCAAGGAGTTCAACGTGGCAAAACAAA
>JBJTAQ010001142.1:0-2862 GCA_046090945.1 Pirellula sp. | reverse complement strand
TTGGACGATTGGGATTTGGGAGATGGATCCGCAGGCCAGAGGGTTGGCGGCTTTCGAGTATTCCAAATATCCGCCGTCGTGCGTCAGTTCTTTATCCAGTTCGATGGTGTTTTTCATGATGTTTTTTCGGGGGATAGGGGTTCTGGAACTTGGGGGCTTCGTAAGTCTTTTTGCAGGCGATCTTTAGGAATTATAGCCTAGTCCAGCCTTGTTTGGATTCCCTGGGAAATCGATGCAGGTCCCCCTACAAAGAATCCCGTCTTTTGGTAGGATTCCTGACTCGAACGTGGGAGATCTCAGTGAACTAATGTTTAGTTTTTCGGTCTTCCTTACGTTAAGGACGTACCCAGCAGAGAGCGTAGCTCAGTCGGTAGAGCAAAGGACTTTTAATCCTTGGGTCGAGGGTTCGAGTCCCTCCGCTCTCATTCGCGAAAAAGCCTCATAATCCCCCGCGTTTCCTTCTCGCGTCACAACAATTAGCACTTTTGTGTCCGAGAACTCGGCACTAGGAGCGAAACTTCTCGCGGCGGCGCGCTCACAGGGGGAGGTAAGGCTCAAACGCTGGTTCGATGATTCAATTACTACACTTTCGATGCTCGGTTTCTGTTCAATCATGCTTCGAACATGGCTGTTTTGCGGCCAGTGCGCAGACAATGAGACAGTTGTCCTTGCGAATCGAATCGGTCTATTGCTCTGTCGCTAGTCTCCTATCCTGATTCGGTGGGCTTGTTTTCGATCTGTACAAGGCAATCTGTGGGTGCACACCTTGAGCAACTTACTGCGCGGTTCGCGGCTAATCTTGCTTGTCTGGCAATGGTGCGAACTTCGTTGAGCTGGTTTGGTATATCGCTCCCTTTACCGAAGTGCATTTCATCGGGGGTCTGTCCCTTGAATGCCGAATACCGTGCTTGAGCATCCTCCACCACGATTCGATCATGCTATTGGAGAATAAGACTTGGGCTATGATCCGCTGGATCGTCCCACTTGCAACGAGTGCATCCACATGCGTATTGAGGTTCTCGACCCCGCTGTCCATGTACACCTTGGGTACCACGCCCTTCAATCCCTTGGCTACTTCGACCAACAGCTTGGCGGTCGTGCTGGTGTCATAAGTTGTTTTGGCTTGCCAAGCCAGGATGCGCCGTGAATAGTTATCGATCACGGCGTGCACGTACACTTTGGCTCCTCCTACCAATCGAATCAGCGTCGTGTCCACATGCCAGATCTCGTTTGGCTTGGTTGCTCGGACTCCCACTCGTGGTTTCGTTGGATGAGTACGTGTGAAGGCAACCATGACACCCGCATAGTTCCTAGCGATTCTAGTTGCTGCTATCCCTCAAGAAAGAAAGCATCTCGAAGGGATCGACGATCTTGAATCTCCAGTCGAGCTCGTTAAAAGCCTCTTTCAATTCTTTAGAATCTCGAAGCCCCAGGATGTCATTGTCGCGGGTCACTAGAAAATCCGCCTTTGCTCCAAATGCAAGGTCAATATACTTGGCATCCTTGGGATCACGATCGAGTGGAAAGACACATCGGGGATGTTAACGCTGATGACCATTTTTGAGTCTCTACGATTGGGCCTGTTAAAGTCCAGGAATATCGACCACGTGGTGGATTATAGCACTACCAATCGGTGAGTCGAGTAATACGACCATTTGTTACTCCAATCCCAATGGCCATGTTGCTCTCCGTGAGAACCGATCAATGGAGTCCATTGATTTCTGTGGTCGTCTAAATGCTTCTGATCGATAGAGTCAAAAAGGACAGCTTCGACCAATTGTCCGGTCGCCCGATCACGCAAGTACACGATGGATTCACTGCTCACAGAACCACCAAGTGTGACTTCTCTTTCTTCTCGTCGTTTTCGAAAACTAACTTGTCACCCTGCTCAAGCCTTGTGTCCACGGCTTGATACAGCCGGAGCGCTTGCCGCATTAGAGCGGTTTTGTTCAGCCCTTTTTTGCGCAAAGCTCATCGAGAACCTGCATCTCTCGGTCAGTTAGATTCAGGGTCATTGTTCGTTTGATCATGGATCACCTCCGCTTCCAATCATCGGTAACTGCAGTCGAACCGTCAAGTTGCATTAGCTAAAAAATAGCTATTCCCAACGTGTTGCACACGGGGGCCTGTAGAGTGGTAAGTCGTAGGGTACGTGCAGCGGTCGGGGTCGCCATCCCAACAACCGCCAATAGTATCAACCACATCCATTACCCAATTCACGCCGACGATCTGCATCCTTCCATTCCGAGTTTGGCGGTATGCGATAAACCTTCGCCTTACGACGCGGCGAAATCCCCGCGGAGGATGCGTTCACACTGGGTTACAAATAAGGCTGTAGATTCCACTTGCCGGTGAACCAAAAAGGATCAGGTGTTTTCTCGGCAAGGGTTCATCGCTTGGTTCGGGGTGAATCCAGGATGGCATCTATCGTTTGGGGGTCTTGCCTTGCGTCGAGAACAGCGTAGATGTCGACGCAATCGTCCGCCAGACGGTAGTAGATCGAAAACGGGAATCGCTTTGAAAGGGAGCGATGGAAGCCACGATAGGTTTCATGGACGCCTGCGTAGATGCGCAAAGATTCAATGTCTGCAGCAAGGCAGTCATTGAAATGAGAACCCAGTCCAGACCGTTGTGATTCATAAAAATCAGCAGCGATTTCAAGATCTTTTTCGGCCTCAGGCAGAAGCCGTATTTTCATTTAAATCGATTCCTAAGACGCTCCTTGGCAGCATCCCAATCAACGAATTCCGTCCGTCCCTCCTTTACAGCAGCTAGTCGAGAAGCGAGCACATCTCCGTGCCAGTCAGGCGGCGCGACATTCGATGGATGCTTCGAGAGGTCTTCCCAAAGACGTTCCATCAA
>JBJTAQ010001141.1:0-7563 GCA_046090945.1 Pirellula sp. | reverse complement strand
CACACGGCCAAGAAGCCTGAGCACGAGATCCCTTCGGAGGTCGAGATTCCGGACTATGCACATCTGTTGCCAGAGTCCATCCGCCCATTCACACGATCGATCCAGGATGCAGACCATCTTTCGTTCATCCAAGGTGGAGGACACGGCGGATCCCATCCACACTTGGTCAATGAATTCGTCAGCGCTTTGGTCGAGAACCGCGATCCTTGGCCCAACGCGGTCACCAGCGCCAACTGGACCTGCGTCGGGCTATGCGCTCACCAGAGCACCAAGCAGGGTGGCAAAATCGTACCGTTGCCTGAGTTCACTCTACGCTAATTTTCACTAATTCGTGACATCGCAAGTCAGGGGGGCAGGTTTTGTCCCCCCGAGTCCAACGAAATCATCACTTTCGCAAACACCAGGATTTCAGATGTTTAAGCCTCGTTCGATGCGCCCTTGTTCCAGTCCAACTCAGGCCCTCCTCGCAACTCTTGCGTCCTGCCTAGTCGCTTGGTTTGTGTGCCTGATGTCGGGTGCAACGGTTTCGGCCCAACAAGTTGGGGCCGGAGCTGGGTCGATCAAGGTTTTATTTCTTGGGGATCAAGGGCATCATCGGCCAGCGGACTTGTATCGAGTCCTGGGGCCATCGCTTAAGAGCTATGGGATTGAAGTCACCTACAGCGAAGACGTCGCCACCTCTCTGTCGACCAAAAGGCTTGCCGAGTTCGACGCACTGATGATTTATGCGAACATCGATCAACTGGGTGCCGAGCAAGAAAAAGCGATGCTCGATTATGTCGCTTCTGGGCATGGGATCATCCCGCTGCACTGCGCATCGTTCTGCTTTCGCAACTCCAAGGCCTACGTCGAGCTCGTCGGCGCACAGTTCAAGGAGCATGGCGGCGAGCGATTCTCGACCCAGATCGTCGAGCCTCAACATCCAATCATGAAGGGCTTCGGGGGCTTTGAGAGTTGGGATGAAACCTACATCCACCACATGCACAATGCGACCGATCGAATTGTCCTCGAAGAACGCCGCCAAGGGAAGCTCGCGCCGGATACCAAGGCTGAGCCATGGACTTGGGTCCGAACCCATGGCAAGGGGCGTGTCTTTTACACCGCTTGGGGACACAACATGGATACTTGGGCGAATCCCGGTTTCCAAAATCTTGTCGCACGAGGAATTACTTGGGCCGTGCAACAGGATCCAACCAAGTTGCCTGCTTTCAAGGATAGCACTCGTTTCGATATCCCGAAGATGACGGCGGCTCGCAAGGATGTCGCCCCCTTTTCTTACAGCGATGTAGGCAAGGAGATCCCGAACTATCAGCCGGGTGCTAGGAACGGCCAAGCCGAACCGATGAGTCGCATGCAGATGCCGTTGACGGCCGTGGAATCTCAGAAGCATTACGTCGCTCCCGAGGGGTTTGAGACCCGGCTTTGGGCGAGTGAAAAAGACGCTTTGGACGGTGAGGCCGATCTGGGGTTGGCCGGCTTGGGTGGTAAACCGATCGCGATGAACTGGGACCATCGAGGTCGACTATGGGTTTGCGAGACGGTCGATTATCCGAATGAGCTTCAATCACCTGGTGCAGGTCGGGATCGCATTCGTATCTGCGAGGACACCAATGGAGACGGCAAGGCTGATAAGTTTACGGTTTTCGCACAGCGTATGAGCATTCCGACGGCCGTGGTCTTGGTTCGCGGCGGAGCAATCATTCAGGATGGCACGAAAACGGTTTACTTAAAAGATATCGATGGAGACGATGTTGCAGATTTCAAACAGGAGTTGATCACCGGATGGGGCATGGGAGATACCCACGGGGGAGTGAGCAACTTCCAGTTGGGATTGGACAACTGGATTTGGGCGATGCAGGGTTACAACGACTCTCGCCCGGTGATCAACGGAGAGCGGCAGCAGGGGTTCCGGCAAGGATTTTGGAGGTTCGCGATCGAAGCTGCACCATCGAATAGCGACGCGCCAGTGTACAAGCTTGGTAAAGACGGAAATGCATCTCAGGAATCAACCGATGCTTTTGACAAGCATTCGATTAAGGTGACGAAGTTGGAGTTCGTGCGCTCGACGAACAACAACACCTGGGGTTTGGGAATCAGCGAAGATGGGCTGATCTTTGGGTCAACTGCCAACGGAAACCCAAGCATTTTCATGCCAATTGCCAACCGATATTACGAGAAGGTCTCGGGTTGGTCACCGCAGGTTCTGAGCAACATCGCAGACGGATACAAATTCAACACCGTCACCGACAAGGTTCGTCAAGTCGACTGGCATGGCGGATACACTGCGGCGGCAGGTCATTCGATTTACACAGCGAGGAACTATCCCAAGGAGTGGTGGAATCGTTTGGCGTTCGTCTGTGAACCTACCGGACACATCGTCGGAGCATTCGTACTCAATCGAGACGGTGCTGGGTACCGTTCGACCAATCCATTCAATTTGGTCGCAAGCGACGATGAGTGGGCTTCTCCGATCATGGCTGAGGTTGGTCCGGATGGAAACGTTTGGTACCTGGATTGGTACAACTTCATTGTTCAGCACAATCCCACGCCGCAAGGATTCCAGACCGGCAAAGGAAACGCTTATGAAACCAAGCTGCGCGACAAGCGATTTGGCCGGATTTATCGGGTTGTGTATCGAGGGGATCAAGGTCTCTCGGCCGATGCGCTAAGAACCTATGATAGCCTTGTGAGTAAGGGGCTCTCAAAGCAGGATGAGAAGCAATTGGTTGCAGCCTTGAAGCACCCGAATATGTTTTGGCGTAAATCTGCGCAATGGTTGCTGACGGAAAAGCCGAGCCTTGAAGCCAACACCTTAACGCTGCTTGCCTCGATGGCGACGGACATGTCGGTCGACGAAATCGGTCTTAATCCCGGTGCGATTCACGCCATCTGGGTGCTCAGCGCCCAGGGCAAGTGGAATGGAGGTCCACTTTTGAGTGCGATCAAGCACCCGAGTGATGCTGTGGTTCGCAACGCGATCCAAGCTGCCGAGCCGAACGGGGAAACACTGCAAGCGATATTGGGTAGTCGCGCATTGGACTCACAGGATTCGCAGCTGAAACTTGCCGCCTTGCTCAAATTGGCTGATTGTCCTACGCAAGCCGTTGCGACCGGGACTCAGGGGGTCGGAGAAAAGCTTGCAGCCAGTGCGACCGAAAAGGATCGTTGGTTGTTGGATGCTTGGACCACGGCTGCAAGTGCTCATGCTGCGGAGGTTCTTCCGCGATTGATTCGCGATGCAAAGACCGCACCGACGCCCGAGTTGCTCGGTCGTATTGCGATCGTCGCAGAGCATGCGGCCCGCAACAGGATCAGCGCTGATGCATTCGGTTCGCTCATCGTTGAAAAAGGAAATCCCGAAGTAACCGGAGCTGTCATTCAGGGGTTGGCCAAGGGCTGGCCGAAAGACTACCGATTGACTTTGCCCGAGCAAACCGCACAAGGGCTCGTCAAATACTGGCTCTCGGGCGATCTGCCGTTGGATTCCAAGGGGCAGGTGATTCAGTTGGCCGAGGCGTTGGGAGTGGCCAAAATCGATGAGGCAATCGCATCGCTTCGCAAGGAACTTGTAGATATCCTCAACAGTAATTCCCTGGCGATCGATCGACGATTGTTGGCCGCCAAACAAATGGTGACCCTCGAGGTGGGGAGTGCCAAGGTGGTCGATTCCCTCTTGGCGTTGGTAACACCTCAATCGGCACCTGAGTTTTCAGCCGGGATACTCGCAGCTTTGGGTGGATCCAAGGCTCCTGGATTGACCAAAGCCTTGATCGAGAAATCCAAAACGCTACCGCCAGAGTTTCTCCGAGGTGGTTTGCGAGTGATGCTTTCCAAGCCTGAATCGACCAAGGATCTGATTGCGGCCATTGAGGCCGGAGAGCTCAGCATCAACGACCTGCAGCTCGATCAACGTCAGTTGCTACGCGATCACCCCGATAACAAGATTCGAGACAAGGCCCTGGCGATGATGAAGAACAGTGGTGGAATACCCAACGCAGATCGCCAGCGTGTCGTCGAGGCTTGGGAGGATGCGGCGCATACCAAGGGTGACGGAGCCAACGGCAAGCTGGTTTATCAAAAGCACTGTGCGCTTTGTCACAAGCATGGCGATTTGGGAAATCAGATCGGCCCGGAGTTGACAGGCATGGCGGTGCATCCGAAGCACGAACTGCTGATCCATATACTCGATCCGAATCGGAGCGTTGAAGGCAACTTCAGGACTTACAACGTCCAGACGACCGATGGAAGTGTGGTGACAGGAATGATGGCAGGTGAAACCAAGACGTCGATTGAGCTGATCAACGTCCAAGGCAAGCGAGAGGTTGTATTGAGAGAGGACATCGAACGGCTCAGCGGTTCGCAGAAGTCCTTGATGCCCGAGGGTTTTGAGAGCCAGATGACTCGGGATGAAATGAAGGATCTGCTTGAATTCCTGACAACCAAGGGCAAGTATGTACCGTTGTCGATCGCGACGGTAGCCACGTCGATTACGACACGGGGTATGTTCTTCGATCCTGAGGGACAAGTCGAACGATTGGTTTTCCCGGATTGGAAGCCGAAGATGTTCAAAGGCGTTCCTTTCGTTTTGGTGGATCCTCAAGAAGACCGTGTGCCGAACGCGATTATGTTAAATGGCCCCAACGGCAAGATGGCGCCCAAGATGCCCAAGAGCGTCGATGTGGTATGCAGTGCGCCGGCCGTCGCGATTCACTTTTTGAGCGGGGTAGGGGGGTGGTCGTTCCCCGCAACCCGTGAGGGGAGCGTCAGCATGATCGTGAGGATCACCTATGAGGATGGCCAAACGGAGGATCACGAGCTGATCAATGGCGAGCATTTTGCGGACTACATCCGCAGAGTGGATGTTCCCAAGAGTGAGTTCGCATTCGACCTCGATGGACGGCAGATCCGTTATCTTTCGATACAGCCCAAGGAACGCAAGGCCATGCAAAAGATCAGCTTGATCAAAGGCCGAGATTCATCGGCACCGGTCGTGATGGCGATTACACTTCAGACAGAATAAAACTACCAAGCCATGATTGGTTGCACATAAAACCAACTCCTGGGAAGAGGGTACCCAACAATTGGGTATCCTGGATTCCGTAGTTGGCGAGGATGTCTTTGGACGTAGTAAGGGTGCATTATCATGGAATCGAAGGTAGGGTGAGCGTAGTCGACGCCTGAGGCCTGATATCTTTGGAGGAGCTCAGCGCGAGCCTCGGATTCCTTGCGAGCTCTTTCGATCAAATACTCACGGCTGGCAGAGGGTTCGAATCGGTGACGGCCGACAGTCGATTTTTTCGTTTCGGATTTCGACTTCGGGTTCGCGTTGTCGACTTCCCCTGGGCTTTGGGATTCGGTGATCGGCTCGTCTGACTTTGCGCGGACGGGGTTTTGAGTTTCCTGCGAGAGGCCTGGAGCCGAAACAAGCAGAGCAAGAGCGAGTCCTAGTGCGATTTTGGAAACGGATGGCATGGCATGCTCGGCGGGTGGATGGAACATATTTGTGGATGGAACAGATTTAGAGTGGAGTCATCCAGGGGATATCGACCCAGGGTTGCCGGTAGGATGCTAGAAATTGGCCGTGATCGCTTGGAGCCACAGGCTCGGTATCCTCAAAATCCCCAAATGCGTTAAACTTGGACGATAGGGTAGCAAGTGGCCCGAGCTGGCTGGACGAATGACGGGTCAACGAAGCCGGTGCTGCGAATCTTTCAACTGGATCAGAAACGAACATGCTTGACCGAAAATATGTGGTAGAGAATGCCGAGGCAGTTAAATCGAATTGCATGCATCGCGGGGTGAGTGCGGACATTGATCGGATCGTGGCTTTGGAGTTGCAGCGGCGGGGCAAGTTAGCCGAGGCTGAGGAATGGAATCGGCAGGCCAATGCGGTGAGTGCTCAGATTGGGAAGGTTCCTGCCGAGCAGCGAGAGGAGTACAAGGAGCAGGGGCGAAGGCTTCGAGCCCAAAAGGAGCAGGCTCAGAAGGATCATGATGCCTTGGATCGTGAAATCGATGCGTTGCTGTCGCGAGTTCCGAATATGACCCATCCGTCGGCTCCGATCGGCACGGACGATCATGCGAACCTGGAGATTGCTCGCGGATCGACTCCGATACCGAGTTTTGATTTCAAGGCCAAGGATCATTTAGAGCTTGGGGCGATTCACGACATGATCGACTTCGAGGCTGGTGCTCGAGTGGCTGGAGCTGGCTTTTACTTTCTCAAGCGGGATGCGGTATTGTTGGAGTTGGCATTGCAGCAGTTTGCTGTGGCGCATTTGACTCGCAAAGGATTCATCCCGGTTTCGACGCCGGATGTTGCAAACACCGACATTTTGCATGGAATTGGCTTTATACCTCGAGGACCAGAGACCCAGATCTACAGCATCGAAAACACCGAATTGAATTTGGTTGCAACGGCGGAAATCACGCTCGGTGGGATGTACCACAATCAGGTGCTCGAGGCCGAAGAGTTGCCGTTGAAGCTGGTGGGGATCAGCCATTGTTTTCGGACCGAGGCTGGTGCTGCTGGTCGGGCTTCACGAGGGCTGTATCGAGTCCACCAATTCACCAAGGTGGAGATGTTTGCGTTCACGCTTCCGGACCAAAGCAGCGCCGTGCATGAAGAGCTTCGTGCGATCGAGTGCGAAATATTCGATGCTCTGGAAATTCCTTACCGCGTTGTCGACACTGCGACAGGCGACCTAGGGGGGCCGGCTTATCGCAAGTATGACTTAGAAGCTTGGATGCCCGGCCGAGGTGTATCGGGCGAATGGGGCGAGGTCACCAGTACTTCTAACTGCACCGACTACCAAGCACGTCGATTGAACATCCGATATCGAGTCAAAGGAGAGAAAGGAACTCATTTCGCGCATACGCTCAATGGGACCGCCGTAGCCATTAGTCGGGCATTAATTGCGGTGATGGAGAATCATCAATTGTCCGATGGCTCGATTAATATTCCGAAAGCTTTGGCGCCTTGGGTCGGAAAAAATCGAATTGGCTGAATCCCCTGCAAGCCTGGTGCAGCACGCTGATCCTTAGGTTTTTTAGCGATGGCGTAAGAAAACGAAAAAGCGAACAAGAGCTTGAAAATTTTTTTGCTAAAAAACTTCCCTGCTCGTAGCACGTGATCGAAGGATAGGTTAAACTACTCGCGTGGCCACATTATCGATGTCGGCCCGACAATACAAGTGAAACTGCCTCACCTGGCTTTGGTTGGATTTCGGGCGTGACCAACCGCTGTTGGGTGAGGCTTTTTCTTTGATGCTACGGATGCCGCAAGAGTCTCTTTAGTTTTTTCTAATTGTCGTTTTTGCCTTGGGCCTGGATCGATTGGCACAGGGTCAGCAGCATGGCATCGAAGACTCGCTGCATCGACTCGAATTCAGAATCTTCGGCTTGGAATTGCACCAGGATGGTTTGGTTTGGGATACCGAAGGCTACTAGTTTGGTTCGCACCAGGAGATCGAGGTAGTAGAAGTACAGGTCCAGTCCCCGGGAATCTGCAAGTGGACCTGGGTGTGAGATCAATTCAGGGGAGAAGTTCTCGCGCTCGACGTT
>JBJTAQ010001140.1:0-4749 GCA_046090945.1 Pirellula sp. | reverse complement strand
CGGCAGCGGTACCCCAATCTTGTCGGTCATCCCCGAAGGCACCTTGGTCAAGAAAGGTGAGACCCTTTGCCAGCTAGACTCGTCGGCCCTCGAACAAGAAGCCAAGAATCAACGCATTGTTGTCAGCACCGCCGAATCGGCTGTGATCAGCTCCGAAGCGGCCGTCAACAAAGCAGTCATCGCTCGACAAGAATACCTCGATGGGACTTTTCTGACCGAGCGTAAATCAATCCTCAGCGAAATCGCCGTGGCTCAGCAATCGCTTCGAAAAGCTGAACTCTCACTCGAAAGCGCCGAGCGACTCGCTGCAAAGGGCACCTTGAAGCCTCTTCAAATCGAAGCCGAACAGTTCTCGGTCGAAAACGCCAAGAGTACTCTCGAATCTGCCCAGGCTCGCCTTAAAGTTCTCGACGAGTTGACCAAAGCCAAGATGCTCGTTCAGTTCGACGCCGATATTGAAACAACCCGAGCCAAACTCGAATCCGATAAGAACACACTCGTCGAAGAGAAGAATAAACTCGACGAAATCCAAGCTCAAATCAAAGCTTGTACCATCAAGGCACCTGCCGATGGACAAGTCGTCTACGCCAACAAAAGCTCCGGACGTGGCGGAAGCGAATTCATTGTCGAGGCCGGCTCGGTCGTGCGCGAACAGCAAACGATCTTCTTGCTACCCGACCCGACTCGTATGCAGGTCAAAGCCAAGATCAACGAGTCCCGCATCAGCTTGATCCGCGAAGGCATGCCAGTGAAGATCCGGGTCAACGCAGCGGAAAATGAACTGCTCGGTCGTGTGATCAAAGTCAACAAGTACGCCGAACCTGGCAACTGGTGGGGATCGAACGTCAAAGAATATGCGACCTTCATTCAAATCGTCGAACCACCGGAGACCATTCGAACCGGCATGACCGCCGAGGTACGTATCTTTGTCGAACAAATCGATAAGGCTGTGCAGATCCCGGTCCACGCAGTCTACGAGACCAAGCGCCATCATTTTGTCCTCGTTCGAGATGGCGATAAGTGGGATACTCGCGAGATCAAGATCGGTGCCACGAACGATAAGTTCGTAACGGTCAAGGATGGGGTCAACCCCAACGATAACGTCGTGCTAGACCCACGCAATCACCTCGATAAGATGGACATCCCTGAAATCAAGGAAGAGGATGATCGCTCCAAACTTGTTGCCATGTCCAACGAGCCGTTACCTAAATCGGCAACTCCTGCTGCTGGCCCTGGCGGCCCGGGAGCTGGTGGTCCTGGCGGCGCACCCGGCGCTCGGGGCGGTGCCGGTGGAGCTGGCGGGATGAACGCCGATGCGATCGTGGGAATGATCATGCAACGGATGGATACGAACACAGACGGTAGCCTTTCGCAGGAAGAAGTAGCCGCCGATGAACGCATGAAAAGCTCGTTCGCCGAGTATGACGCAAATAAGGATGGCAAGGTTGATCGGGCTGAATTGGCCACAGGGTTCAAGAAACGCATGGCTGCCATGGGTGGCGGTGCCGGGGGACCTGGTGGTCCGGGTGGCGGCGGTGCAGGCCGAGGCCCCGGCGCACCGGGCAATTGAGGCCTAAGGCGATAGGCGATAGGCGATAGGCGTTAGGCGTTAGGCGTTAGGCAAACATATCCACTGACACGAGCGACCACTGTACCTCATGAATGACGATTTCAAGACTGATGGATACGCTTGTCGGGTCGTTGACCTGAAGAAAGAGTATGTGCTTAAAAGCGAAACGGTCCGGGCCCTGCGCGGTGTAACATTCGATGTGCCTACCGGCGATTATGTCGCGATCATGGGGCCGTCGGGTTCGGGGAAAAGTACGCTGCTGAATCTGCTAGGTTGTTTGGACAAGCCGACGGCTGGTAGTTTGTGGCTCGGCAATGATGACGTCGCGAAGATGTCTGACGATCAACTAGCCAACATTCGTTCTCAGCGGATCGGATTCGTCTTCCAAGCTTACAATCTGATTCAACAACTGACGGTCGTTGAAAACATTCAGGTGCCGTTGTTCTATCAGGGCAAACCCTTGACTGCGGCACAGAAGGCCCGCAGCGTGGAGTTGGCCAAAATGGTGGGTCTCGGAGATCGGCTCGATCACCGCCCAACGCAGCTCTCGGGTGGTCAGCAGCAGCGTGTCGCGATCGCTCGATCGCTGGTGAACGATCCCTATTTTATCCTTGCTGACGAGCCCACCGGAAACCTTGACTCGCGCACGACCGAAGAGATCCTGCAAACGTTTGAGCGGTTGAACAACGAAGGTCGAACGATCATTTTGGTCACGCACGAAGACGAGGTCTCGAAGAGGGCCAAGCGAGTCGTGCGATTGAAGGACGGTCGATTGCAGTGGGATAAAATCAACACACAGGAAGTTCGCGACGAGGCGGCTCGCTATGCGATCGAGAACATGCCGGTCGAAGTTTAGTCGTGTACGTCCAATGCAGGGAATAGGTTAGCCATGGGAATTCTACTAGGTACCATCGCACTGGGGATTAAAAGCCTGTGGCTTCACCCGATGCGCTCGATCCTGACCGTTCTCGGTATTTTCATCGGCGTGGCGAGTGTGATCTGGTTGCTTGCGATATCCAAGGGTATTGGAGATGAAGCCCAGCGGCAGATCGAGAGTTTAGGCGCCGACACGATCATGATTCGGACGGTCAAACCTCCGAGCGAAAAGATGTCCAGCCAGGGCCTGACACCTTATGGGCTCACGCGCGAAGAGTACGATATGCTCGTCGCCACGGTGCCGACCGTTAAGAGCGCGATTCCGATCCGCGAGATGCGTCGTCAGTTTCAGTTCAAGAACCGTAAGCTTGACGGCCGTCTGGTCGGTTGCACGCCTGAGTATGCCGATGTGACCAAGTTGGAGCTGGTGTCTGGGCATTTCCTTACCGACGCGGAAAATTTTTCACGCGACTGCCATTGCGTGTTGTCGGCCAAGGTTGCCGAGCGACTCTTTCCATTCGAGGACCCGGTCGGACAGCGGATTTACATGCCCGAGAACCAGGATTTCTACTTGGTCGTCGGTGTGCTTAAGCCCAAGGGGGCGACGGCCGCGATCGGCGGTTCGATGGCAGCTCAGGATTTCTCGAACGATGTTTACATACCGATTCAAACGTTGCAGCAGCGGATTGGCGACACGGTCATGACGATGCGGTCCGGATCGCGCGAAGGAGAAATCATCGAGCTTAACCAGATCACCCTTCGATGCAGCAACGTTTCGGAAGTCAAGAAGACTGCGGAGTTGGTGCAAGCCGCTCTTTCGAATCATGACAAGATGGAGGACATTTCCGTCGTGGTCCCCTTGGAGTTGCTAGAGCAAGCTCGCACGACACGCGCAATGTTCATGTTGTTTATGGGGATGATTGCAGCGATCTCGCTGTTGGTCGGTGGTATCGGGATCATGAACATCATGCTTGCGACCGTTACCGAGCGGACTCGGGAGATCGGTATCCGCAGAGCACTTGGTGCAAAGCGGCGAGACATTGTGCGCCAGTTCTTGGTTGAAACCAGCGTGTTGAGCCTCACGGGGGGTATTCTCGGTATCCTGTTTGGACTTTTCTGTGGCCCTGCAGTCGATCTGGTGCGCGAGTTAGCGACCTCTTGGTTCCCCAAGCAGATGGCTGATCTGCCCGAAGTGGTCCGGGTCGTCAAACCTTCGATCGTGCCGGAAAGTATTCCTGGAGCCTTCTTTATTTCGCTTGCTGTCGGATTGATCTTTGGGATCTACCCAGCGACGCGAGCCGCCAAGATGAACCCGATTGAGGCTTTGAGGCACGAGTAGAATCGTCGACTGGTCCCGTTTTTCCTGGGACTTTTAAAAGGGGTAATCTGGCCGAGTTGGTACTCGGCAGGTTTTTACAACACCCGTTGCATGGGCAGGGTGTTGTGGACGAACGCCTAAATGCGGTTAGGATCGGTTATAATCTTGCGAGATGAATCCGTTGTCCTTCCGAGGTGATCATGAAATCCCAAATCGCTCTCAATCGGCTGGCTATTGCTTTTTCGCTCATTCTGTCGCTTTTCTCCGCGACGAACTCACTCGAGTCTACACGAGCACAAGACTGGCATGTGGGGGCTGCCAAGATCGACATCACGCCTGAGGAGCCGGTGCGATTGAGTGGCTATGCAAGTCGAATGAGACCTGCAGATGGGATCGAGGATCGATTGTCGGCACGGGCCTTGGTGATGTCACCCACGGCACAAGCAGGTAAAGCGGGTGAGGAAGGACTCAGTTCTGATTCGCTCGTGATTGTTTCGATCGACGCTATTGGAATATCGGCCGTAATGACCGAGAAGGTTCTCGAGAAGGTTTTGCCGAAGCTGAAGATTCCTCGCTCGCGAATCGTTTTTTGCACGACGCATTCGCATACGGCTCCGCACCTTGATGGATTGATTCCGAATTTGTTTGGCGTAGCTATGCCCGAAGCCGAACAGCAAGCGATGTTGCGCACAACACAGATGAACATTGACAGGATCGCTCAGGTGATCCTCGATGCGTCGAAAAAGCTGAGTCCGGGTAAAGTCGAATACGGGTTGGGTAGGGCCGAGTTTGCGATCAACCGTCGGATGCTCAAGGACAAGCAATGGGTTGGGATCGGCACGGTGGACGAGGGTCCGGTGGATCGAAACGTGCGCGTTTTGCGAATTGTCGACCAGCAAGGAAAGCTTATTGCTGTCTCCTATCAGTACGCTTGCCACAGTACCTCGATCTCGCCGGACGAGAACAAAATCAGCGCCGATTGGGG
>JBJTAQ010001139.1:0-7586 GCA_046090945.1 Pirellula sp. | reverse complement strand
GAATGCAGAGCCGAGAATTAAAGCGAACCACAGGCCAAGGGGCTGGCACAAGACGGATCGGTGCATGGCTGGTTGGAATGGTGGAGGCGGGGAGGCGAGTTGACTCCTCATTATAGCATCACGGGGAGTTTTTAACCACGGAGGCACAGAGGTCCACAGAGGGGCGTTGAGTTCCCGTGCCGGCGGTAAGCCACTCTGTGAGTCTCTGTGTCTCCTTGGTTCAAAAAAAGGGCCCTCCAAGCGTTTAATCATGGGTTGGGAGTCGTGCATCTCGTTCGCAGCGTCGCGCTAATCGATCAGGGGGCTTTGACGCTTATCGTGAACGGTTCGCCGCTAAAGGTGTGTTTCATCACAAAGTTGATCGAAACGTGCACCGTAATCGGTACGAGATGTTTTTCGACTGGCAAAGCATCGGGGAGTGCTTTGAAACTGATGTAGCCAGCGGACTCTCCGGCCGTTAACAAGGTCTTACTAGCCCCCACATCAACGACGACCCCAGGAGGTAAGGGATTACCATACGGTTGCTCGAGGTGCTGCAACATGGCGTCCAAGGTCACGTTCCCTTTGTAATCCGGGGCTCGCTCAATCTGAATGTCGATCCTTTGCGAAGCCCCTGGTTTAAGCTCGATCTGGTTGGCACTGAGCTTAATACTCCGGATGTCCATCGGCTTGGCTACCGACACGGTGTGCTGATCGACTGGATAGTGCCCTCGACCCCCACCGGGCATGTAGACTTCCTGCAGGTACCCCGCAGTCGCTTGAAGCGAACCTTTTTGACCGTCGGCTTGCGCATGCTCAGCGGTACCCACGATCTTGATATTGGACATCCCATGCGGAGCCTCCGGAGCAGCGGCAATCCAGATCGCACCATCAGGACGATTGGCAAGGATCCGTCCACATTCGACGCGAACCCCGGCCGGTAGGCCCTCGATCCCCAGTTGGATTTCACCCGTGAACCCATTCTTGCGATTTGCTCGAACGTAAATGACACTTGCACTGCCGGTCGCTAAAGGAGTCTTGTCCGTATCCACTTCCAACAAGAAATACGGCTTGGACTCGGTGACATGGATCGCGTAGGGGAAGCTCTGCCCGCCTCGGCCGTGCAGATCTCGGATTTCGATGCTGTAGATCCCATCTGCGGGAGCGGTCCAATTCTCCAGGAATGGGTCGGAGGACAAGACCCGTTCAAAGGTTGCATCGTCGGCTTCGGTCAGTGGATTACCTTCGGCGTTGAGTATCCGAAGCTTGGGATCTAGACTAGACCCCAACCGCCTTGCGAACACCTGAAAGCTAAAACGCTGCTGGGCTTTGGCTTCGAATCGAAATCGGTCGAATTGTTCAGCTTCGTCGATCGCTCCGCAAAGCATGCTCGGGACCGAGACGAACGCGTTCTCCGAGAGGGGCTCATGGAGTATCGGATCGTTGGACGAAACGATTTGCATGCTGTTGATTGCGACCCCACCGATGGTTGGAGCGAAGGACTCGATCTGTGGTCGGGGTGAGGCCGGGATAGAAACCGATGCATTGAGGTCGCTGGCGGCTGTCTGACCGGTGAGTTGGCTCATCGCCACAACCTGGATCGGCGATGTTGCTCCGGCGGGGACCGCCAGAGGTCGGGCGACAACTCCGAAGGGTCTCGAAGAGCATTCCACGGCATAGGTCCAGTCCCCGTTTCCTTGATACCTGACATCGCGGACTTCGAGTAGATAATCCCCCGCCTCGGGGATGTTCACATGCATCAGGGGGTCACCTGCGAAGGCATTATCGCTCGAGGCGATGGTCGAGCCATTCATTGCCCGGAGCGTGATCATTGGATCAACACGAGTCTGCATGTCGTGCAAACGATTTTGAAGTCGCTGGCTGGTCATGTGGAATGTCCAAGCTCCCGGACTGTCGATCCGGATCTTAAAGAAATCGAGATCTTCCGCTTTTTCGATGACTCCGCAGAGGGTTGCGGGCAATTGAACATTCTGAGCCTTCTCGACGGTATCGTTGTCGGGAACCTCTTGGATCACTGTTTCCCGGGCGACGACGAGCTGCCCGACGGTACTCACCCCGTGCGGAGTCCAGACTCTAAAGTCCCGGATTCCAGGCGTAGCATCCGGATCGCAGGTGATTTTCAGCTTGCACTTCGAGCTCCCGACATCGTTCTTGTCTTTGTCTTCCGGCTTCTCGGTCTCCAGCGGAACGACCTCGGCCCGGACTCCACTTCCAGAGATGAACACCCCGCTACCGCCTGCCAAGTTATAACGGGCGGCGAGTTCATGCTCTGTTGTCTGGCCGATCGCACTGGCCGCAGGCTTGATGCTCATGAGCATCGGATAAGAGTTGTTTGTCTGAGCGAACAGGTTCATGCACAGCAGCAGGGCGATTGCCAGTGATGACAAGATAACGTGAAAGTCTCGCTGTGCCACAGAGTGCGACTGAGTCCATTTCGCGGAAACGCTTTGAACAAGTAAATGCGCCGAACTTCTCATCGGATGAATAAGAACTGCTTGGAGTTGATCAAGGCCCAAAGCAAGTCTTGAAATCCCTCGGTGGGATTGGGGCTTGATGAAACAAACGATTTGCTTTCGGAGAGTTCCTCGGGAGAGGGAAGCCTAGAGAGAGTCGCCAGGTAGAGCTCTTCGATGCATTCCTCAGGAGATTTTCCCGCGGCCACAAGTTTGGCGATTCGACCTTGGCCATCGGCGATCTTCGAGGATACGATCTCCCCGTTGAGCGTGTGGAGGGCTTGGGCCAAGTTCTCGTCAGGCGATCGCTCGCATTCGCAGACACTGGCTCGTTTGGTCTTTCCGAACGTGACTAGAAAGGGATTGGTGTTCGTCGTAGCGGCATCTGGAAGTTCGACGGCGCGTTTGCCCATCGGCATATTCGGGTACTTGGTTCTGACCTGGGTCGCATCGTCGATGCAATCCAAGAGTGGTTCGGCCGCGATGCGTTTGACACGGTAATGGCTGTAGAATCGTGTGTCTTCTGCATTCGAAGCATTGGGTTGCGAATCGAGTTGGTACAACCGCGAGCGCATGATGACTCGCATCAGACGCCGCACATCAAAACCGGAAGCTTGGAATTCGCCTACCAAGTAATCCATCAGTGCGGGATTCGAGGGCGGGTTGGTCGATCGCATGTCGTCGATCGGATCGACCAATCCTCTCCCGAGGAGATACGCCGTGTAGCGGTTGACGATATTCCTAGCAAAGGCGGAATTCTGTCGGCTCGTCAGCCAATCGGCCAACGCGATGCGGCGGTCGCTGGGGTGATCAAGCGACTCGCTCGCAAGTGGAGTCGGCTTCATCACTGCCCCGGTTTTCGGATTGGAAACCTCGCCCCCGGAATTGACGACGATGACCGTTTCGCCGCCGAAGATCCCGAACTCAGCGCTGTTCTTGCTGGCGACACGCGCAAAGAACGCGGCAAAACCGTAGTAATCGTCTTGGCTGGTGCGTTCGTAAGGGTGATGATGGCATTTGGCGCACTGCAATCGTGTTCCAAGAAACAACTGCGCGGTGGCTTCGGCAAGGTCCGACGGATTATTGGCTATGCGGTAATAGTTGGCCGGTCCGTTCGAAAAGATGGACCCCTTGGCAGTGATCAACTCACGCACCATCTCCCCGATGGACTTGTTCGTTCGCAACGATTCCCGCAACCAGTTGTGCAGAGCCCACATTCCACTCTCGCCCAGAACCGCACTGTTGTTGCGGATTAGGTCAGACCACTTCAGGCTCCAATAGGCCGCAAATTGATCGTTGTAGGTGTCGAGTTGCGGATCTCCGGTTAGGCCCAGAAGTCGATCGATTAAGGCATCGCGTTTCTTCGGATCCGAAGATGCCAAAAACGCTCTTGCCTCATCAGCACTGGGCAATGCACCGATGGCATCGAGATACACACGGCGAAGGAATGTCCCATCGTCGCACAGTTCGGAGGGAGTTAGCTTGAGCTCTTCGAACTTTGCTTTAGCGATGTCGTCCATGGGACCGAATGAGACCCAGCGATCCAGGTGCACCGATTCGGAGAAGGGAACGACAAAGGTTGCGATCTCAGCGTGGTCCCCGAACCTAGCCATGACGGCCCCTTGTCCTTTACCAACCGTTTGAGCAAGTCCCGAGGAGCTTACTTTAACAACCCCTTCATCCATCGCATCGAATCGGGTCCAAGAGGTAACATCTCGCTCTTGGCCATCCTCATACGTAGCCACGGCTCGGAGTTGTTGATACTCGGAGATGCTCGCTAAGCGTTTCGCAGGGGAGATCGTTAGACGGGAGATCTTCTTGGGAGAGGCAGACGGCTTGTCGGCTCCTTGGGCGATCCAACGAGCCAGAATGCGGTAGTCGTTGGAACCTGCTGCGAACCTTGCACCTCCTCCGTGTGGGACCGAGGCGGTTGCCTTTTTCAGCAGGAGGCTTTCGTCGGGGTTGAGGATGTTGATGCGTCGAGAGCGAGCCCCCTGAGCAAGGCTTTGGTAATCCAGGGCCGGGTCGAAGGCCATCACCGAGAGGACCAATCCCCCTTTGCCATACTGGCTCGCGTGACAAGAACCGGCGTTGCATCCCGCACGGGTGATCAAGGGGAGTAGATCGCGATGAAAGTCGATGCTGGGCTGCTCCACTACGCCCGAGACTTCGACCGGGACCTCGACCGACTTGCCATCGACACTGACAGTGATCTTTCCAGTACCGTTGCCGATGGCAGTCAAACACCCCGACGAGGAGACTTCGACGATCGACGGAGAGACCGATGCATACAGGGCGCGAGAAGTGGCATCAGGCAAGAGTTCTGAACTTGTTCCTGGGTTCTCCGAGATTCGGACAAGCAACTGCGTTTGAGCGAAGTTCCCTTTTAAAGCGATCGGGGACGGTTCGATGACGATCGTCTGTCCGAACGATGCGTTTGCCAAGACACAACTCAAAAAGAGAAAGGGCAAACAGTGCATCAGACAGGTGACCATCTCAGAGAGCGGGATGAATGAACGCTTGAGCTGGATTCGGTTCGGAATCATCACGGCAGTAACCCTCGAGGAATCAAATCCATTCTCGAATCGGTTCCCCTTCGATCAGCCGGATAGGTCGTCCATCGCTAGCAGTGACCGTCAGGTCTAGAGGTAGCCCGAGTTTGTGGTACATCGTGGCGACAATATTCTCGGTGAAGAGTTCGTTGGATTTGGGCTGCCCGCCATCGGCATCGGTTTCACCGAGGATCAGTCCGCCTGGGACGCCTGCTCCAGCCATGATTGCAAAGCCGGAGCTAGCCCAGTGATCGCGTCCGATCGCAGGATTGATTTTCGGAGTCCTTCCGAAATCGGTCATCCAAACCACCAGTGTCGAATCGAGGAGCCCTTGCTGCTCCAGGTCGATCAACAGAGCGGGAATAGCTTGATCGACTTGGGGCATGCGATGTTGTTTCAAGCCGTTAAAGCAATCTTGATGGTGGTCCCAGCCTGGGTCGCTGACGGTGACGAACCGAACACCGGCTTGGATCAAGCGTCGGGCCAACAGCAGGCGCTGTCCAAAGGAGGTTCGACCGTAGTCGTTGCGAAGGGCTTCGGATTCGCTTGCGATATCGAACGCTTGTTTCGTTTCCGGAGCGGTGATCATGCGGAAAGCTGTTTTATAGTGCTCATCCAGCGCGTCGTAGGCCGAGGGTTGTTGATCAGCGAGACGCTGCATGCGATCGATCTTGCTCAGGATCTCACGTCGGCGATCGATGCGGGAAAGTTCCATGTTCAGAGGTGGTGTGATATCGCGGACGGCAAACCGATCGACATTGGCCTCTGCGTGAATTTCGAATGCAGCGTGTTCGAGTCCCAGAACCCCTGGCAAGCCTCCTTGGAAGGAGCGGTCGACGTGGGCGCCGAGTTGGATGAACGGAGGCAGGGCTGATTTGAAACCCAATTGATGAGAGACGACCGAACCGACGCAAGGGTAGATCAACGATGGGTTGATGTTTCTGCCAGACATGCACCAGTGATCCGCAACACCGTGGCCGGCGTTTTTTGGGTTCCAACTTCGGAGCAATGAGAAGCGATTTACTTCTTTGGCCATCCTTGGGCAGAGCTCTGTGAAGTGGACGCCTGGGATCGCTGTTTCGATGACGCTCAGAGGGCCTCGAACACCGTCAGAAGCTAGCGGTTTGGGGTCGAACGTATCGTGGTGGCTGGTCCCACCTTGAGTCCAGATAAAAATGCAGTTCACCCCCGCGCGAGCTTGACCACCGTTGGCTCGGAGTTGCGTTGGGGACAGGAACGATGGGATCGTCAAACCGGCTGCGGCGGTCGCTGCGGATTTGAGCAGATCGCGCCGAGCAAGCAGGTGGTTTTTTGGATGCATATCGAATCCTCCAGGGATGCATGAGTGGGGCATGCGAGGGTGGGGTAGGAGCGATCGGAGGGGACACGAGAGTCTAGCTCAGGCCCACCTGGAAAACAACTTGGCTTGGCCAACCTTTCGACAACTGGGTCAGGAAATTGCAAGGAAACGTGAAAAATCCGATTCTTGGGTTACTGCGCTGGCAGGCTTCGGAAGTGATTGTTGCGAAAGGCATCGATGAACAGATGGTGGTCGTCTCGGACCCACCGCGCGTGGGTCGCGATCCAATCGGCAAGTGCGGTCGCAAAGGCCGCCTACCAACTCCGCGATCTCTTGGACGACTGCGAGTTCGCAGTGCCAATATCTACCAATTTTCTGATACCCAGGGAGTTTAAAGAGTAAAAGCTCGTTCGTCGAAAGGCATTGCGTCGTATTGTCGCATTGGTACGCGAAATGCACTGTGCATTGAGCAGTTTTTGCTTCCAAATCCTTAGGAGTCGCGAACATGTTACGAACTTCCTTGCTACTGTCCGTGTTGACCGCCATGCTAAGTGCTGAGACCCCAAGTAAGTCGTTAGAGAAAACAGCACAGAACAAACCCCAGGAATCCTCGTTGGTAATACCCACAGAATTATTGGAGGAAAAGCAAATCGAGGCTGAGGCAAGGCAGAACGTGGGCCATTCATTAGTGGACGAATGAAACTCGCCGAAGAAATTGCAGAGGTGCAATTCCATGCGCAACTTAGCCAAATCTTGCAGGTAGCCTTTTAACCCTTGCTCGAATCGTCGTTGAGACCGGGCTTAGTTACCCGAAGTATTAACGAGCGAGCTTTAGACAGGCCGGAAGCATGCCCTACCTGAGACTTGAAACGGCCCTGGGTTTGCTAGCAAGCCCACGTGGTTGTTTTTGGTCTTTCGACCGAAGGATTTGATTTGCTATGACCCCCTGATCCGTTGTCCTAGGAATCGTATTCTGATCAGGGGTGATCGCTCGATGTCGCGATATGCATTTATAGCCGCAGCAACCTTATTTACCGGGTTGTTGGTCATACTGACGATGGCGATCGCACAGCGTGACGCGCGCGTCACGCGGACTTTGCCTGACGTCGACGCCAACCCTTACTCGGCCGTCTTGGCCAAGCCGATCGTGGTGGATTCGAATTCCTTAGAATCCGACGCAAGCGTCGCGCCGAGTCTACCTCCTGGTCTACCTCCTGCGATCGCCATCCCAAACAGACTCCCGGCCGTCGACTCCTTTATTAGCGAGGATCCGCAAGCGGG
>JBJTAQ010001138.1:0-4578 GCA_046090945.1 Pirellula sp. | reverse complement strand
CAAGTCCAAGCCGGCACCCAAGTATCTGACTCGCTTTTACTTAACGCTCTCCTTGGGCGGAGCTCTCGGAGGGGTTCTCGTCAACCTGATAGCTCCGAATGTATTTAAGAGATTCCATGAGCTCCCGCTAGGGCTTTTTTGCTGCGCGCTGTTGTGCGTCGGTTTGCTGATTTGGTCCAGGAAAGGTCGATGGAATGCAAGTCAAGTTGGTATTCTGGCACTCGGTGGTCTGCTACTGATGGCAAGTTGCTGGTACCTAGTCCTCGATGCTCGGCCCGATCAACCGACTAGCGATCACGCAGTATTGCATCGGTCTCGAAACTTTTACGGGATTCTTTCGGTGCAACGTTACAGCGGAACGTCCATGGGAGAGATCCACGTGCTTTTGAATGGCCATATCCAGCACGGGATTCAACAAACCGACCCGAGCAAACGCAGGACCCCAACGAGCTATTACGGAACCGGTTCCGGGTGCCAAGCCGCGATTGAGTTTGCTCAGCAGCAGTCCGAGCATTGCCATATCGGCGCGATCGGTCTGGGGGTCGGTACCATCGCAGCGTACGCTCGAGAGAACGATAAAATACGGTTCTATGAAATCAATCCCCAAGTCATACAGGTCGCCAAGAATACCGACTGGTTTCACTACCTGTCGGACTGCAAGGGCCAGGTCGATTTGGTACTCGGCGATGCTCGGTTGCAACTTGAAAAAGAACTGACCGATGGCCAAAGTCAGCAGTTCGATGTTTTGGTCCTCGATGCATTCTCGGGAGATGCGATCCCGACGCACCTGTTGACCGATCAATCGTTTTCCATCTACTCCAAGCACTTAAAACCCGCTGGGGTATTGGCAATCCACATCACCAACACGCATTTGGATCTGTTTCCGGTGGCCAAGCAACTGGCCGAAAAGCATGGATACACTTACCGTCGCATTTATCGAAAGGGTACCGATTCGCTCAGTACGAATTACTACGCTCTGCTGTGCAAAGCTCCAAAATTCGCCGAGCAGGTCGCCGACGCCATCGACGATCTACCCCTGTTTTTGACCCGACCTCGCTCGGTTCCACTTTGGACCGATGAATACACGAATCTGACTCGATTGCTGCGGTAAATACTCGCTGAAATCCTCGATGCAACGACTCGATTCCGGATAGACCATCGCTTCTCCTTTCGCGTATGATGTTCGGTATGGTGTCGAATCAAGGCAGCGGGAACAAACACGATTCATCTACTTGTCAAGGAACCCTGTTCAGGCGGGACTTCTTGCAGCGCGCCTGCATCGGAGTTGCTGGAACTATCAGCCTGTCGGGCTGCGTGCCGGCAATCTCAGAGTCAGTCCATAGCTCAAACACAAGCAGCAGCGATGCGGTGATAGGCCAACGGGGACTTGCCGACGGGCGATTTCAAAAACCCCGCGCGATGGCGATCAGTCCTGACGATCAACTCTTTGTCATCGACAAAACGGCGCGAGTCCAGGCGTTCGATCCAGATGGCAAATTTGTTTGCGGATGGAAAACCCCCCGATGGGCCAACGGTAAACCCACCGGAGCAACCTTCGATTCCGCCACGGATACTCTGGTTGTGGTCGACACTCACTACTTTCAATTCCTATTCTATAGCCGCCAGGGGGAACTGATCGAACAGCGCACCATTGGGGGTGTCAACGGAACAGAGCCCGGACAATTCGGTTGGGTGACCGATTTTGCACGCGCTTCAGACGGTACCATCTACTTAAGCGAATACGGCCAGTACGATCGCATCTACAAATACTCCGCCGACGGACAGTACATCGATCGGCTCGGAGAGCACGGCGATCAGCCGCTGCAGTTCAGCCGGCCCCAAAGTATGGCAGTCGACGAGCAAGGGCTATTGTGGGTCGCAGACTCGTGCAACCATCGGATTCAAGTCATCGATTGGCGCGAGGAAAAAGCTCGTTCGGTGCGTATCCTCGGAGGACAAGGGGCCCAGGTCGGGCAATTGCAATTCCCATACGGCATGACGCTTGCCTCCGAAGACCGACTCTTGGTCAGCGAGTTTGGAAACCACCGTGTGCAATGTTGGACGCGTCAAGGGAAACCCATTTCGAGTTGGGGGTCTGCCGGTAAAGAGCCCGGCCAATTGAATCAACCGTGGGCCGTCGCATTGGACTCCAAAGAGCGCGTCTACGTAGTCGACTCAGGTAATAATCGCATCCAACGTTACAAGCTCTAAGTCGGACACTCAGGGAATTCACTCAAGCGACCAAGGCATGTTCAGAACCCTCTATTTAGGAACGATCTTCGGAACCAAGATCTACATCCATTGGTCTTTTTGGATTCTGGCGATCTTTGTTTTCTTGACGAACCTCTCCAGGGGATGGGGGGCAGCCGTCTCAGCATTGGGTTTCGTTTTTTCTGTCTTTGGTTGCGTCTTTCTGCACGAACTCGGACACGTTCTGGCGGCCCGCTACTTTGGACGACCGACCCTGGATATCAATCTGCTTCCGATCGGTGGTGTCGCCAGGATTCAAGGTGGCAAGCTCGATCCTTGGCCAGACGGTTGGATTGCACTTGCAGGTCCGACAGTGAATTTTGCGATCGCTATCTTGCTTTTGCTCGGACTGTCCATCGGTGCCCTGCCGTCCCTGGAGTGGGCTAAATTCAGCGAACTGTCCTGGGCTCAGCAGTTGCTCGTCGCGAACATCGCGCTCGCAGTTTTCAACCTGCTACCCCTGTTCCCGCTCGATGGCGGCCGGATCCTTCGAGCCCTGCTTTGCTATTTCACAAGCCGCCAGAACGCGGTCGATATCTCCGCGCGTGTCGGCCAATGGGGTTCCGGGCTTTGGATCTTGTTCTGTCTTTGGCATTTGGATTTCATCGGAGTGCTTTTCGGTATCGTTCTTTTTGGCATCAATTCATTCCAGCGGATTCAATCTCGACTCGTGATCCTCCATCCAAATAATCAACCCTGGCCCACCGGTCGATCCGACACGATCGATGCAGAAGAGGTACGAGTGGTGGAAGGTCAGTTGGATCAGGACCGCGAGCCCTATGGCTGGACCGAGCCTCCTGGCAGGAATTTTCCAGGATCATGAGCCCTTTGAATGAAACCCAAGAGGCCTACTGGCTGAGTATCCCTGCTATGGGTTCGGTGATCGATATCCGATGGATACCGAGCGACCAGCGCGCTGCGTCCGAGCCATCCGAAGTCGGTGAGAAACTCCGAGCCGAGATCGACCGCTGGGTCGAGGTCATGAGCGACTATCAACAGGACAGTCAGGTCAACCAGCTTTGCCGTGATGCCCAAGATGGCCAATGGCACCAACCCAGCCCCGAGCTATGGCGAATCCTGATGCTCTGTGCGACTTGGCATCGATACAGCGAGGGTGCCTTTGATGCGTCGCTCGGGGCTTTGACACGGCTTCGAAGAAGCCGCAAGCAGGTCAGCCAAAGCCAATGGGATCAAGCGAGCAAGGATTGTGGCTGGGAGCATCTTCAATGGGATCTAACAGGTCGCAGATTGCGGTTCCAACGACCTGGACTGCGATTGGACTTTGGTGCCATCGGCAAAGGCTTTGTGGTCGATCGGCTTGGCCACCAGCTTCGAGAGCTTGGGATCGACCGCTACAGTGTCAACTCTTCTGGAAACATCGGCTTTGGGGATAGCCCCAAGCCCAACCTGGCGGGTTGGCCGGTAGCGATCGGGTTGGTGGATGATCCAGACCGAGTTCTAATGTCGCTGAGACTTTCGCTATGCGGGATCGCGACCAGCGGCGAGTTGCATCAGAAGTATGCAGATCGTCCGGTAGATAACCTCACCGATAGCACATCGACCAGTGGTCATACCAGTAGTCATATCCTGGATCCTGCCAAGCGTGTTGGTCTGGCAGGATCGATCATGGCGACGGTCGTGACACAGGATGCGACCAGCGCAGATGCCTTTGCAACATCCTGCTGCGTGCATGCGGCGCGAGGCACTCTCCGAGGGTGGCTTGCTCGGCTTGAGGCGCAGGATCAGGATGAGATCTCTTCGTTTGAGATTTGGGTGCAGACTCGCATGACCCAGGACCAGCCAGCTAGTTTGATTCACTGGCATCGTCGCTCTTGATCGTTGTAGCGCGCGATTTCATCCTATGCGTGGTGAATCGCTGCTAACTTGACAGACGGCACAGCCCTAAACCACTCACCGCTTGGCCGGCCCAGCGTTGGCAGCTTGCCTAAAGTAGTCCCCTTCGCCAACATTCTTTAGAGTTGCGGTCAAAACTTCCCAGTCGCGGATCCGATCTCGGTCTTGGACGGTGAGTTGCTCTTGGAGTATCAACCTTGCGACGACAGGTTTCGCATTGCCCGTTCGCTTGTCCTCAAGCCGAATCTCAGTGGGGAGCGCTCGCTGATCTCTCAGGAATGCGTTGAGCTGCAGCCTAAGCAAGGGTGGTTTGAAGGGTGGATTGACTGCATGCATTTTCACCGACCAGTCGGCGAAATCGGCATAAGCAATCGGGATCGTCTGGCTTTCAGGTGACTTGGTCTTGAACCGATAAGCCGATCGCTGGCAGGCCAATTCGTAAAACCCATCGCGACTGAATTGAGCCGTTGTAAG
>JBJTAQ010001137.1:0-6260 GCA_046090945.1 Pirellula sp. | reverse complement strand
CTGCAGACTGAGAAAAAGGTGTGCGACCAAATTCGGTCGTAAAGAGCACCAAGGTGTCTTCGAGCATTCCGCGTGCATGAAGATCCTCAAGCAGCGCTGCGATCGGCTGGTCGATGCGTCGAGCCTCGGCCGCATGATTCTCAAGCACATTCTCGTGCGCATCCCAACTGGTCCTCGGAGTGCCGGCGATCGGTCCTCCAGAGTACAACTGAACAAATCTCACCCCTTGCTCCAATAGCCGTCGACCAAGCAAACATCGCCGAGCCATATCGGCAGTCTGCGGCTGATCCAATCCGTAGAGTTGCTGTGTCGCTTGGGTCTCCATCGCTAAATCGGCGACCTGTGGGACCGACATCTGCATCTTGGCTGCCAGTGCATAGCTCTCGATTCTAGCAGCCAGCAGATCCTCCAATCCATGCTCGGCATGATGCCTGCGATTGAGGAAATCGACCATGTCCCAAGTCGCACGGTCTTCTTGCTGACTGAGTTCCCTTGCGGGTTGCAGGTCTCTGACGGGCTGACCGCTTGCTTGGAAGACAACCCCTTGATGCTGACCTGGCAAAAAACCGTGCGTCCAATTCGACGCACCACCGTTGGGACCTCCACGTCCATCTGGCAGCACGACATAGGCCGGCAGGTCTTGAGCAATCGATCCTAAACCGTACGAAAGCCAGCTTCCCATCGAAGGGAATCCATTGAATTCAAAGCCGCTGTTTTGAAAGAAAAGCGCAGGTGTGTGATTGGCCGATTCGGTCACCATCGATCGAAACACCGTCAAGCGATCGGCCTGGGCGGCAATGTGTGGGAATAACTCCGAGATCTGCAGGCCACTTTCTCCTCGGGGACGAAACTCCCAGTCGCTCTTTCGAAGCAAACCCATCTGACCGAAGAAAATATCGGGCTTCTCTTCGGTCTGCAACGTTTTGCCATGGAGCCGATCAAGCTCGGGCTTGTGGTCGAAGGAATCCAGGTGGCTCATGCCTCCGACCAAGCAGATTTGAATCGCTCGCTTGGCCTTGGCCACTGGTCTACCCGAACTCTTGGCACTTGCAGATTGGCTTAGCAAACCATCCTGTGCAAGCAGCGATAGCAGCGCGGTGGCCCCGAGTCCTCGCTGGGACCACTGCAACCAATCTCTACGGCTCAAAACCTCCTGACTGTTCATCATCTTCAATCCAGTTTTAATCTAGCACTAGAAACTCGTTCGAGTTGAACAAGGCCCTCGCAAGTGACTTGAGCCCATGCTTGTCGACCAAACCGCGTGCTTGGGCAAGTTCCTCTGCGTCGGGATCTCTGAGCAGGACACTCTGAAACATCGATTGAATCGATCGATCCAACGACTCTCGATTACCTTGTCGATCCACCAAGGCGTCGGACATCTGAAAGACAAACGAACTGTTGAGCAAACTTAAGGCTTGGAGTGGCGTCGTCGTCATCGCTCGCTTGGGTGCCGTCGCCGATGGATCAGGGCAATCGAGCACATCGAGCATCGAGACCCGTTCGCATCTGGGATTGAATCGATACACCGTCCTGCGAAAACACTCCGGAGGCTCTTTTTGTTTGGGTACATAGTAGGTCGTCCCATTGATATCTTTGTAATCGACGTCGACATAACCGGGACCACCCATGCGGCGATCCAGTAGGCCGGCAGTCTCAAGCATCGCGTCCCGAACGGATTCTCCATCGAGCCGCCGCACCGGATAACGCCACAAAAGCCTGTTGGATGCATCTTTCGAGTTCCCTTCTGGACGAGGCTGGGTCGATTGGCGATAGGCGCTGGACATGACCATCAAGCGATGGATGGCTTTGAGTTTCATGCCACCTGCGAGGAACTCGGTGGCTAAGGCATCGAGCAACTCTGGATGCGTTGGCCTGGCTCCGTTGAATCCAAAATCATTCGGGGTTTCAACGATTCCCATCCCAAAATGGTAGTGCCACAACCGGTTGACCATGACCCGGGCCAATAGCCCACGGTTCGATTGCGTAATCCAAGTTGCCAACGCTTTACGGCGTTGTCCGTCGGTGGCATCGTTCGGTAAACCAAAGTCACCTCGAGGGCCACCAATCGAATCGATCCCGCCTGCCTTGACCTCAACTCCCTCCTTGTAAACATCCCCTCTCAATAAAACCTTCGTGGCCCCGATCGCCGGGTTCGATACCACGCTGTAGACCTTCTTTCGAACCGTGGACTTGATGTCTCGCAGTTCGCGATCGATTTTCTCCAACTCTCGACGGTACTGCTCACGCTGTGCTACAAACGACTCGCCAAGCTGCTTCCAGGCTTTTTCAAGGTTCCATTCGATGTCTGGTTTTTTAGCAAGTAGAGCAATCGCCTCGTCGCTAAGCGGGGTGTCAAAGCAGGCGGCCTTGTAAACCACACCCTGGAGCCATCGGTTCCCTCCCGCAGGTCCGTGCCGAAGCCCGATCAGGAATTGCGACTTGCCCGCGGCGTAGGTCTGAAAACCAGTGCGGTACGGCTTGCCATAAGCAACCCCGTTGCGGAATGCCTCGATAGTCCCGTCGGCCTTGTAGCGAATGGCAATGTGCACTCTTTGGTTGGACTCTTGAGGGCCTCCAAAAGCTGCAGACCTAGAAAATCCATTGCTTCCTGCCATCCACTGGCGTTGCTCTCGTTCCCCATACACGATCGAATCGAAGACCATACCGTCGAGCGTTTGCAGGCTCAGGACCCCACCGCCGGCCTGGTCCAAAGCGTCGATTTGAACCCATGCGACCAAGGTCTTTTCCTGGATTTCCAAGTCGATGGGTTCAGTTTCCAAATAGGATTTTCCATCAAGCACCAAACCTTGGCCCACAAGGCTGCTTGCAAACGCTTCGGAACTCCCGTTCCAACGACCGACCAAGCCTCGTACGCTATCGTAGAATATTCGCTCCTTCGAATTATTGCCCGACTCGTTGGCTTGAGGCGAGGCTTCGAAATTCCAAGCGGCTACAGGCAGTGGTATCGAGGAATCCGAAGCGTCGATCGATTGCTGCTTCATGGCAACTTGCAAGGCTTTTTGTTCAAGCTCCCTGAGCTCGCCGAGCAGTTTAGCTCGTTCAAGCTCCATTCCACGTTCGATCCGCTGCTGCTCTTGATCGACGATCTCTTGCTCCCCATGCGATACACCCTGGATCGCTGCAGCAAGACGATAGTAAGATTCCGAGCTGATCGGATCGAATTTGTGTTCGTGGCACCGAGCGCATTGAGCGGTAAGCCCAAGGAAGGTTTGCGACATCGTGCCGATCTTCTCCTCCAATTCATCTTGTAGAGCGATCCGTTTCATCCGGTCGCTCGATCCAACCACCGTGTTATGAATGCCTGAAACCAGGAATCCAGTCGCTGACAATCCCTCGGGATTCGATGTAAGTTGATCGCCAGCGATCTGCATCTGCACGAAATGGTCGTAAGGCATGTCGTCGTTGAAAGCTTGAATCACCCAGTCGCGATAGTGCCAGCTATTCAGACGCGGGTAGTTTCGCTCAAAGCCATCGCTTTCCCCGTAGCGAACCACGTCGAGCCAGTGGCGAGCCCAGCGTTCCCCATAAGCCGGAGAGTTTAGGAGTTGATCAACGATCGCAGCATAGTTCGCATCCGTTGGACTGCTTTCGAAAGACTGGACCTGCTGGAACGTCGGTGGCAATCCGGTCAAATCGAAATAGACCCGTCTGAGGAGCGAACGAGCATCAGCCTGGGGGTTCGGTGATAGACCTTCCGAGCGCAGTTTGTCGGCGATGTAGGAATCGATTAAGTTTCTGACCGGCCAAGTGCCATGTTCGATCGAAACATCCTTGCCGACCGGCAAGGGCAGTTTGGTTTCCATGAGTTCTCGCAGCGACCACCAGTCGTACCCAGCGCGGTAATCGGAAGTGATCCCGAGTCGATCGATCGGTTCGGTCGGCAGCACCGCACCTTGGAAGACCCAATTCCGAAGTGTCTGTTTTTCGCTGTCGCTGAGTTTTCCTTTGGGTGGCATTTCCTCGTCGGATACAACGCGCCACAAAAGACTCTCGTCGAGAGTCGCTCCGAGCACCGGGCCTGAGTCCGATCCCTTTTTCAATCCACCCGCAGAGGATAGATCCAGCCCCCCGGCCGATTCGGTTTGTCCATGGCACTCCAAACACCTTGCCGCAAGAAGCGAGACGACTTGCGGATCGGCCGCGATTACGGTCATTTGCAACGCCAAAAGAAATGCGAACAACACCAGAGTACTTGCCCTGCCTGCAACCCAGAAAGCTCGAAGCACAGGATCGTTCCTACAAGGCTAGAGGGATCGAAGTGAGCAACAGGAGGGTGAGTCTGTTTCCCAAGTTCTTCTGGCAAAAAATTACATCAGACCCATTAAACAGTATAATCCCTCCCGATCGCTATGCCAAGCAAATGTCCTACCGAGGCAGCAACACCATGAGCCATGACCCATCGATCCACCCATTAGACCGTCCAGAGGATGACGAACTCGAACGGTTTGCTTCAAGGAGGGATAAATCAGCTACGAATCGCTTAGCAAGGGGCCCCGTATGGACGATTCTCCTGACACTTGGCCTTATTTGTTTGGCGATCACTCTTGCCGGTACAGCCATGCTTAACACCGCTCCGAATTCCTCAACCGAACGCCTGGGGCAGTTGCTCTGGCCGATCGGCAGCATTGGTATGCTGCTCTGTTGCTTCATCACGCTGGGCCTTGGTAGAAGCAAGCAGATTCAAGGCATGTACAAGGGAACGACGGCATGGTACGGCGAGTCAAGAACCAACTGGGTCGCATTGCTCATTCGAAGCATTCTCGGCTATATTCTGCTAGCGATCCTGCTCTTTGTTCTCCATTCTGCTCTTGGAAGCATCCGAGTAATGCTCCTGCTTTTGTATGCCTTTCCGATTGTGGCAGGGCTGGTTTTTTCACTCATAGGCACCTGCAAAGGGCGCGTGCGAGCTTATTGGATAGGCATTGCGACATCGCTGACACTTGGCAGCATTGGCAATTTTTACATGATGGCAGCGACGCAAGCTGGATTTTATAACTCACCTAGCATCAATCCTAACTATGGGAACCGCAGTTACTACACTGATGCGGGAGGCTCCACGAGTTTAAGTTTTCCTGCGACCAATAGATTGTTTGTTGCTCGATTGCTTATGTCGCAACTGATTTCGATCGCACTGGCGATGCTCAATGGTCTGGCCTGCAGCGGCCTGATCGCTTGCTTGGAGCGATTCTCCAAGGGATCCAGGGCCCAGGAAGCAAAGCAGAATAGCCAAGTTTCCGAAAAACCTCTGCCATAATCGACTCTGAAAATGTTATGATGACTCTTGGCGATCCCTTGGAAGATGGGCTTAGCGTTCGCCTTACTTCAACACCTGCGACAACATAGCCTATGCGATGTCTCGTTCACCCAAAAATTCTGCTTGTCGGCTTGCTCCTTGCAGCCAGTATCGGTGGTTATTCCTTTGGGCAAAAAACAGTCCGAAAACCGGACCGAGCCAAGCCGCCACAGTTTCAATCTAGTGAGTTTTCGGGTGTATTCTTCGCGGACGCTCGATCGCAACTTCAAGGCTCACCATCCCTTGGAAACCCGACCCAAGCTGCCGAGGCCCAAATGGCCGCAGGAAGCGATGCTGGTGATTCTGAACCAGCGGCCAAGGGGAATGATGTTTGGAAACAATTAATCAGCGGGCCTACCGTCGAGGACTTGGTCAAGGAGTCCAAGTCGCGGGTCGACGGCATCATCACCACCCCTGCAAAATTTGCCAGCGGTGGGTATGGCGAAGCTCGACGCGAATTCACCTTGCTAGGCTCACTCATGGGGATCATCGCTCAATACCCCGAAGATATACGATGGAAGTCCTCGGCACCGTACGCCAGGACCGCTTTTGCTCGCATGGCGGCCAATTGCAAAGTCGGCACGCAACCGGTTTACAACGAAGCCAAACTCAGGCAGCAAGACCTGCAAGATCTCCTCAAGGGGACCAAGCTCAATGGAACGGCAGAGGAGACCAGCTGGGTCGGGCGGCGGGCCCGCGAGCGGTCGCTCGTGATCTGGTCGGCGGCCTGCTCGACCGGCCAGGAGCCCTACAGCATCGCGATGCTGCTCCACGAGCACTTCCGCGACCTGCTCGCCGCCTGGCGGGTCCGGATCATCGCCAGCGATTTTTCCGAAGCCGCGCTCGCGCGGGCCCGCGAGGGCGTGTACAGCGGCCTGGAGACGGCGCGGGGCCTCACGCCGCAGCTGCTCGCGAAGCACTTCCGGCCGCTGCAGGGCAAGTGGAG
>JBJTAQ010001136.1:0-3096 GCA_046090945.1 Pirellula sp. | reverse complement strand
TTCTACAACCCGCTCTCTAGCCTCAGAGCGGCTCGCCGATTTCTCGAACGCATTTTTCCAGAATGTCTTACAAGGCCAGACAGCTAAGGGCGGGAAAATAACCAATCTACTTGCGGCGATGCCGATTCAGCCTAAGCTGTTCCAATTCCGCTTTGAGTGGCTTCCAGTATTCTTCATCGGCTAACCTCTGAGCGTCTTCCTCTTGCCTAAGCAAATACTCAATATGCTTGATATCTGTAATGTCCATTGATTCCAACCATGGACGCGATGATGCAACTGCAGCAATTTGCTCAGGAAAACGACGAAGCAGTTCCGTTAGCATCGAAGGTGTTCGCGACTCTCTGAGCCAAAAGTTGATCATCGCGTCACTCGGAGCGTCTTGATTCTCTTCGTAGTGAGCTTCTACTAACCGACGAATCATTGGCCAGTCTTTGTCTCGTTGGGTTTTCTTAGCACGAACCAAGTCCTCGATCGCAAGAACTTCATAGGAGAAATTCGCATCGGGATCTTGGATCGTCGTCCGTCGCGACCAAAGTTCTTCGAAGGGATCGCATCCACGAAGCGTGCTCATAACATCGATGCGAAGACCACCTACATCCGGATGCTGGCATCTAAAATGAACCGCATGCCCGCGTTGAAGATACTCCGCCTTAAACTCAGGTACTGCAATGCAGTCGGCTTGGAGATCATCCAAGGCCCTCTGCAAATTCCTGAAGTTTTCGTCAGCCGCTAAGATGACCAAGTCGCAGTCGCGACTAAACTCCGCTGCGCCGTATAACACGCAGGCCTGACCGCCGATAAGCAGGTGGCGTACCATGTGGCATGACAGTGTCGAAAGGACTTTGAGAATCGGGTTCGGGATCAAGTGAACCTCCTGCATCAAGATAGAATCGCCACAGCTTCATCGATTCGTGCATCCTCTCAATTGGCGTGAGACGATACCATTCCTTCCAGGAATCAGAATCATTCTGCGCTTCATTCAGCCGAGCTAATCTCTGAAGATCGTTCATAAGCAACAAATAAATTCAGCCTCAATGCACCTTGTAACCGGTTCCACAACCTCGTAAGTATAGACTGCTTACACCGATCGGGAAAGCGTAAGGGATGCTTTCCATCACTCGTTGCAATTCGACCAAGGTACCAGGGACAGAAGGATTCTCACAAACCCTTCGAAAAAACGCACTTCATCGTTGCAATTGCCCTCGGGAATGCGTTAACCTAACAGCGGATATCCGCAACTCCGATGGAACACACACCCCGCTTTGTCGGCTTCGTTTAGGTTGCATTAACTTGAACTCCCTGTGAGCAACCCTCCTCGAACTCACGCGAGAGACTCGCGCTTTGAAACCCTCAAAAACGCAGGGAAAATGAGGTTTTCGAGTTCGTTGCCATAACTATCTTCAAAGTTATCTCCACCGTCAAGTTCCATTTAGTGTCGCGCGGTTGTTAACTGGCGTGGGGATTTTCCAAGCACGTCTCTTTTCCGACAGGCCGGTAAACAACGCGCGAGGCTAGAAAACAGCCGTTTGGAGCGTTGAAGGTCCGTGCGTGTTTCGGCAAGATACGCATGTTGCAAAACTTGTTGAGTCTCCCTCAGTTGACCGACGAGGAGCGTTCACCAGATCGAGGACCGAACTTGAGATGTTAGTGACCGAACTGCAAGCTCAACTGCGAAAGCGGATGGGCTAATGGAGATCATCGGTACATTTCCCGAAGTTGCCCAAGCAGTTCATCCTTTGTCGTTCCCCTTATCCCAAGGGCCTTTAAGTCGATTGGTTCCGCTTGCATGGTCTCGACGAACTGCTCCATGTCCTGACCAATCTTTGTCGGAATGGCAGTTTGGTAATCTGGGTCCACGACAGTCAGCAGCCTGAAGATATCATTCTTGTGCTTTTTGATGTGGCGATCATCGACTTGGCCACCCGCTGCCTTGCGTTCTCGGAGATCGAGCCAGGCGCGTGCCTTCAATGTAATCAGATGTTCAGACCTGGCAAAAGCGACCTTGTTGCTGACGGTCCGAGCCTGCTGAATCCATGCGGAGTAGTCGCCATCCATCAAAATAGCTGACAAGCTCGAGATATCCTCCGAGGCAGGTATGGGCACCAGATGGCCGTCTCCCAAGTAGTTCACATTACTGGGCAACGCTGAAAACAGTTCGAGCATGAAGGGATAGTCATCGCTGGTTGGATCAGTGAATCGGTAGTACTGCGGGCGGCCATCAGCTTGTTGCCGAGTCTGATAACCGCCGGCTCGAACAAACTCCCAGAAATGAGAGACGAATTCGTCGCGGCGCTGCTCCAGGAACAATACGATGTCGAGGTCTTTGGTTGCCCGAAAACTCTGCCCGACAAGTTGCATGGCGAGATCACATGCGGTGCCGCCAATCAACACATAGCTGTCTGTGTATGATTCAAAGTGGTCAGCAAACTTGTCAAGTCCTTCTACCATGTGATTCCTTTCAGTAAATCATCCAGCGCTGCTTCAACGCGTTCGTCTCGGATGTCTTGCATGGACAAATAAAGTGACAATGGATCTACACTGGCGTCCTGGGAAAGTAGGCAAGGGTCGTAGCGCCAAAGCTCAACTGTGATCGCACGCTCCGACTCATCGTCGGGTATGGAGAACCTGGCAAGCTCTGCTCGACGCTCTTTCTCGACGCTTGGGCCTATAGCAATTGTCTTGATGTTACCCTTCGAAATTGCTGTACGATTGGCCAGCGCGGTCTGACCGGCTACACGAGAACGGTCGGGAATCGGAAAGTCGTGGAAGACTCGCAGTCTCTTACGCACGGGTGTACGCCAGAACTTCGTGCCGAACTCCCAAGTCTCTTTAGGAGTCCGTGTGAGCTGTAACTCGCGCGAACGACCAAATTTCACGATGGTGACCAAGTCAAGCGTCTCTAACTCACTATAGGAACGGCTTATGGACATCTTCGAACAATCCAACGATTGCGCCATACGCAGCATGGGAATCGGAAGATCATGCTTGTGATAGATCGCAAACAGACTGGTGGCTTGAGCAAGCGGGCTCAAATTGTCCGTAGGAATCTTGGCCTGTCGAAAGTACTCCCGCAATTCTATTCCAAACGTGGGGAGG
>JBJTAQ010001135.1:0-1674 GCA_046090945.1 Pirellula sp. | reverse complement strand
GGACGGATCGGACGGATCGGTCATCAAACCAACAATATCTTGGTGCTGCAATTCCCCGCGGGGCCAGGTTCCTTGGAGTTTCCCATCGCGAAGGATCGAGATGCGATCCGCGATGGCTTGTACCTCTGCGAGGCGATGGCTGATATAAAGGATAGCCATACCGTATCGTTTCCACTGGTGGATTTTTTTGAAGAGAATTTCCGATTCAGGGACGCTTAAGGCGGCGGTTGGTTCATCGAGGATGAGGATTCGAGTCGTCTGCCAAGTGTTCGCGGCGATTTCGAGCATTTGCTGTTGGCCGACGCCCAGGGAGGATGCAAGAGTGTCTGGGTGAAGTTTCCCGAGGCCGAATTCATCGAGGATTTCGGTAGCGTGTTGACGCAACTGGCGTCGATCGAGGATGCCGAAGCGGCTGGGTAGTTTCGAGAAGAAAAGGTTTTCCGCGAGATTTAGCGTCGGCAGGACATTGAGTTCCTGCTGCACGATTTGCACACCAAGAGACTGGGCATCCCGTTTGTTTTTTGGCGAATATTCCAGTCCTGCGAGCATCATCCTTCCCGCCGTAGGTTGAATCATCCCGGCGATCATTTTGCACAGGGTGCTTTTACCTGCGCCGTTGGCACCCAGCAGTGCGTGCACTTGGCCTGCCTCGAACGCGATGCTTACTGAATCAACCGCACGGCTTGCGAAATCTTTGGTCAGTGCATCCAGAATCAACACGCTCGGAGGGTCCTTGACCAAGGAGATTTACTTCAAGTTATCGGCGGTGATCAGATCGATCGGTGTCTCTCGATCCTCGAGTTTGGTGTTTGGATCTTGGATCAACTTCATCGCGTATTCGATTCCAAAGACAGCGAGTTGATCACCGTGTTGGTCGGCAGTGGCAAGCATTTTCGATTCACGGATCGCTTGTTGAGCAGCAGAGATGTTGTCGAACCCGACGACTTGGACCTGGCTGCTTTTATTGGCGGCCTTGATCGCGGCGATGGCGCCTAGGGCCATCGAATCGTTAGCGGCCAGGATGGCCTTTAAATCGGCGTGAGCATTGAGCATTGAGGCTGCAATCGTATTCGCTTGATTGGTTTCCCAATTTGCGCTTTGGGAATCGACGATTTGTATACCGGCATCCTTCATCGATTGTTCGAAGCCCAGTCGTCGTTGGGTTGCATTGAAGCTGGTGCGAATCCCTTCAATTACGGCGACTTTGTCGCCAGACTTGAGTGATTTCGCTAGATGATCTCCGACCGTTTTGGCACCGAGCAGATTGTTGGGTCCGACGAACGGTACGCTTATGTTTTCCTCCTTGAGAATCTCATCATCGAGTTTATTGTCGATATTAACCACCACGACACCGGCTTGTTTCGCACGGCGCAGGACTGGTACCAAGGCTTTCGAATCGGCTGGTGCGATGACGATGGCTTGAACTCCTGCGGCGATCATCTCATCGACGATGGCAGCTTGTCTGGCCAGATCTCTTTCGTCTTTGATGCCGTTGACGACCAGTTCGTATTGATTTGCGTTTTGGGACTGATGCTTTTTGGCACCTTCGGCCATCGTCGAAAAAAACTCGTTGGCCAATGATTTCATCACCAAAGCTACCTTCGGTTTATCCGTGAGTTTAGATGGTTGTTGGGATGAAGCTTTATCCGATGACGCGATGGGTTTGCTTTGGTC
>JBJTAQ010001134.1:0-2321 GCA_046090945.1 Pirellula sp. | reverse complement strand
ACAACGATCCGTGGCAAAAGCGTCGTCGATGAAACGCATCCGCTTTTTGTGGGACTCTACGAAGGTGCGATGGGTCGAGAGGAGGTCACGAAATACGTCGAGGATAGCGACTGCGTGCTGATGCTAGGTGCGTTCATGACCGACATCAACCTCGGGATCTATACCGCCAAACTCGAAGTTCGAAACGTCATCTACGCAACCAGCGAACAGTTGCAGATCTCCTACCACCAATACCCCAACGTTCCTTTGGCGGACTTTATCGGCAGGATCATTGAGGCGAACCCGGCTCCGGCCAGACGGCACATCCCCGATCAACTCCACCTAAAGAAGCCTCACGCGTTTAAAGTCCAGCACAACCAAGGATTGACTGTTACACGAATCGTCGAGCGGATCAACACCCAACTCGATGCAGATACGATCGTCATCGCTGACATCGGCGACGCCTTGTTCGCTTCTTCGGAGTTGGTGATCCACGAACGAACCGACTACCTCTCGCCAGCCTACTACACCTCGATGGGCCGAGCACATAGAACGGTGCTCCATGGCAGACTTCGATCTGCTTTTTGATGTTCATATCAATCTGGTCCATAGGGATGTGCCCTGGGCCCTCGACCATCACCTGAGTACCCTTTTCCCAACTCCTCTTACAGAGCTTGCCCAAGACATCAAGTTCAGCAAATTGAGCCGCGTCGCTAGCATCGGCGATCGAACCTGGTCGCAAGCCATCCCCGAGACTCCAGGTCACATCGTACTGCTTCATGATGTCGCAAAGATCGTCAAAGGCTTCGTAAAGCGGATTCTGCTTGCGATGAGCCATCATCCACTTGGCGATCAGAGATCCACCGCGGGAGACAATACCAGTGACTCTTTGGGTCGTCAGGTGGAGGTGCTCGAGCAGCACTCCACAGTGGATCGTCATGTAGTCGACCCCCTGTTTGGCCTGATGCTCAACCATATCGAGGAAATGCTGGGCCCGCATGTCCTCAATGTTGCCCCCGAGCTCTTCAAGCATCTGGTAGATTGGAACCGTACCGATCGGGACCGGCGAAGCAGCAATGATTTGCTTACGGATGTTGTCGATATCTTTTCCTGTCGAAAGATCCATCACCGTATCGGCCCCATAGTGGACCGCGACGTGCAATTTGTCGAGTTCCTCTTGGACGTTGCTCGTTACGGCTGAGTTACCGATGTTGGCGTTGATCTTGCACTTGGCAGCGATGCCGATCCCCATCGGTTCGAGCGCACCGGACAAGTGGACGCGATTGGCAGGGATGACCATTCGTCCTGCGGCGACTTCATCGCGGATCAGCTCTGGGGTAAGGTGCTCGCGTTTGGCGACAAACTCCATTTCCGGGGTGATTTGGCCAGCTTTAGCGGATAAGTATTGAGTGGACACTATGAATCAACTCCGAACGCGGGGGGGAATTCTTCGAAATAGCTAAAAATAAGGAGCGAATCGGCCCAAAAAAGACCTCTTCGCAATCGGCTAACAGTGTAGCCGTCTAGGAATACCTGGCAAACGCTTAAGCCGAGGTCAAGTGCACGAATTCCGACCAATTTCGGGCGAGATTTTCACGAAATCGCTATGTTGGTGGTTTGAGGTTCCGCAGGTCGGACTTTTCGATAGCTCTGGCGAGGACTCCGACATGGTCAAAATGCTGGAAAAAGGAGTGGAGCGATGAGCGAGTTGCGGTTGGAGAAGCTTCGAGGGGCGGTGCGTTCGATCCAAGGCGAACGTGTTTTTAGTGAACATTGGGCCAAAACACAGTGCCGCGATCTAGCCCCGGCCTACGTCACGAAAATACTTAAACAACTCGCCAAAGATGGCCACTTGGAGGCTTGCAAGGAGAACAAGCAAACCTATTACAGGTGGTTGAGCGAAGATCCTCATCAGGTCGATTGTTGGATCGAGAAGCAGGTCTATCGCCACCAAGTCAAGTCGGTCCCATTGGCAGACCGTCCACGCGAGCAGTTGCTCCAGCAAGGAGCCGAGAACCTCACCGACGCACAGTTACTAGCGATCCTGATTCGAGTCGGGGTGCCCGGGGAGTCGGCCCTCGAGGCCGGACTCGCAATTTCATCGAAGTATCAGGAGAAGGACTTAGCTAGGCTGATCGACGCGAGCATGCAGGAGTTAAAGCCGATCACCAAAGCGATCCGAAGCGACAGTTACTGCCAGATCATGGCGGGAATCGAACTTGGACGACGCATCGCAACCATGCGAGATATCCAACCGGTGCTACCAGAACGGATCCGGGGGAGCGATGATGCGGTTGCCTACTGCATGCGCCGATTCTCGCGTTTGGCCGCCGATGGTGTGC
>JBJTAQ010001133.1:0-3859 GCA_046090945.1 Pirellula sp. | reverse complement strand
TGACCATTTTCGGGCAAGATTTTTCATTCCTTTCTAGAATCGGTTGCGTGTTGATCGCTGGCCAGCGCATCGATGTGGAAGCCATCTGTTTCCGCATCGGAACACTTAGGACTTGTTTCTGCAACCACCTAAGGAGGGATGCTGATGAGAACCATCAGTTGGCGCTGGCTGTGTCGACTTATCGCTCGACAGAAATATTCGCGGAAGCGAATATCGCGCAAGAGGCGCAGGATTCGGAATCTCATGCTGGAAAATCTGGAATTCAGGAAAATGATGGCCTTAGATCCATGGCAGGTTATTCCAGTTGCTCCGACTCTATTTTCAGCTCTACCTCAGGTCGACTTACCGATTGGAGTACCCGGTGCCGGAGCACCGCTTGCAACAGAACCCTGGACACAACCGGGAAACTCGATCTTTGGTCCCCGCGAGAAAGTTTGGATCTCTGACTTTCAACCCACCTCCGAAGCGGGTGCTCCGGGATACTTTCGAGTCGAACGGACCAACCCGGCCCCGGCTCTACAAGTCACCTTCAGCATTCTTGCCGAATCGACCGCTCAAAAGAATATCGATTACGCTGAACTCAAGCCGATCGTTGTTTTTCAGCCGGGCGAATCCTATGTAGATGTTCCAATTGCTCCGATTGATGATTCATTACCAGAACCAACCGAGTCGATCCGAGTCGTGTTGTGGGATTCGTCCCGCGTCGGTACTTGGATCACCCCAGACATTACGTCGATTTCGATATCAGATAACGACTTCGGGAAACATACGATCGCCATCGAGCTATTAGTTCCCATCGATGGCGAGGAATCGTTCCGCGATGGACGAATTCGCGCTCGTCGAACCGGTTCCTTGGACCAGCCCCTGACGGTCCCATTCGAGCTTGCGCTGCAAAACGGATTAACCAATAAACAGGATTTCACCATCGATCCCAAGCTCTGGTCCCCAGAAACCAGTGTCGGCCAATTCCAATTTACCGCCGGTGAACCGCTGTCGTCGGTCCAAGTCATCGTTGTCGACGATACCGAAATCGAAAACACTGAGTGGATGGATATACGGTTGGTACCAAGCCCTACGGCGAGCTACGAAATCGCTGGAAGGGATTCGCAATCGCTTCGTATCCTCGACAACGACTCCAAGTTCCAACCACCTTCTGAAGCACCCAGGAACAACGCACCTAGCATGACTCGCGTTGCCTTGATCAACGACACTGGCCTGTCGGATAGCGACCGGGTTACTTGGGACGAACGGCTCGAAGTCACCCTCGATGGTAAACTCTCAACAGGAGTCCTCAAGACGCTGTTTGATTGGACGGGTGACTTCATCCCCGAAGCTGTGCTCGACCTCGAGCAAACTCCGCAAACGATCAAGCTCGATCCTCGAAGTTACGATCCAACGCTCGCAAGTCGCTTGGGACTTCGAAGCGTTCGTTATCGATCGATCTGGTTGAGCAAAGACGATATGCTCATCGATGAATCGCCTTGGAAGTCGTTCGAATACCAAGTCGTGCAGGACCCGGAGGCAGGATCGCTTCGACTCGAGAATCTGCAGTTGCGAATCGACACTGCCGATCCCAGCGATAAGGTCACCCTCAATCCTTCCGTCTCGGTGTTAATTCACGGGGCGTATCCCAAGTCGACCGCGACTCAATCAGACGTTCGAATCGAGTGGGATCAAACGCAGGATGGTATCGCCGATGCTAGTGAAATACTCAAGATCGACCAGCGTGTAGCAAGCTTCGATCCTCGAACGATCGACCCGCAGTATTGCCGCAACCCTGGTCCTCGCACTCTCCGCGCGCGGATCGTCGACAACCCAACCAACAATCCATTCGGATCCTGGGAAAGCTTGGAATTCAGCATTCCCAACACACCCTCTGGAGCTTGGGCGATCTCGAATATTTCCCATGCACAAAGCGACCCTACTACAAGTGGCTGGGTGTTTCGCGGAAACGTTGTGCATCCCTATATCCAGGACGTTCTGTCGGGTGCAAACCCTCTGAATCCAGTTGCGTCGAATCTGAGCGTACAGATCGACCTCGACCGAGATGAACTACCGGAACTGACGATCCCTATTGCGAGCGATCTGTCTTTCGATGCAACGCTCGATCGTCTCGCTCCAGGCGACCATGCGATTCGACTCCGTGTTCAGGAATGGTCCAACCAGGTGGGTATGTTTCTGTTAGGGCCATGGACCGAATATGCCTTTAACATCGCCCAAGCCGATCCACCTCCAACACCCAGTCCAAGACTACGCAGCGACACCGGCGCTTCGAATCCGGATCGGGTGACGAGCGATCCTACGATTTTGATCGATGTGGTCCCAAACGGCCCACCGCGGTGGATGATCATGTTGGATATCGATACGGGGACCAAGACCGAATCGATTCCTGTAGGTCGGACCTCTGGTGGGAATCCTAAAGCGATTGTTTTTCGCGATGAATCGATCACTGCTGGTTCGAAACGGTATCGCTTCCGAACCAGAAACGTAGATCCTGCGAGCAATCAGGAGACGGCCAGCGACTGGGCTGAATTCGATTGGACCTATGCGCCTTGGACGGTCCCTTCGATGACCCTCGGGCTCTTGCGAGACGACGGCCTTTCGAACAGCGACTCGATCACCTCGATCCCGACGTTACTTGGGCAATTGGCTTTGGATCCCTCGCAAAAGGATGGCACATCGGCAGTGATTCAGATCGACTGGGACTCGGATCGGATTGCCGATGACTGGATGAGTCCCTTGCAGGACGGCAGTTTCATGATCCGCCCGGCGGCAGTCCCACTCGGTCTGCGCCGAGTCTCGGCTAGAGTCGAGTGGACCGATCCGTATCGCAATCAATTGTTGATTGGCGATTGGAACACCTTGGAATTCCAACTGGTTGCACCGGCGAATCCAGAAGCTCGAATCCATGCGTTGAGTTTACTGATGGATACCGGAGTCAGTTCGCTAGATCGAATCAGCAGTGTCGCGACGATTACCGGGTCGATTGAAGTCCGTCGATCGCACGAGCGAGTCCAGGTGGACTGCGATGGTGATGGCATGGTGGACAGCGAGGTTCCGATCGACTCTTCGGGCCGATTCAAATACATGCCGATAGGGCTGAGCCAGGGCCCGCATCTCTTCCAATTCCGCACCACTTCCCTCAACGCCAACCAAGATGCGATGGCAAATAGTCCCTGGCAGGCTTTCGATTTCACTTACGTCACATCGACCCTCGAACCCCTGGTGATCGAATCGCTCGGTTTGGCCAATGATTCTGGTCAATCCGACGACCGTCGAACAGAACAAGGGGCCATTGCAGGTCGGTTGACGAGCAGGACTGGGATCGAAGCTGCAGCCGTTTTGGTTGATTGGAATCATGACCGCCAAGCCGACGCTACCTTGACAGTCTCCAAAGATGGGCGTTTTTTGTTCGATCCGAAAGGGACGTCGCTTGGTCAGGTGACGGTCGCTTTCCAACCGATCCGAATCAGCCCAAGGGGTATCGGCAAATCCGAGGTTGATCGCTGGACGGATTTCACCTTCATCTTAGAGAACCAACCCGATGCGCCCCCTGAGCTTTACGAAGTTACCTATTTGAGCGAGACTCTCGAATCCGATCGAGCGATCGTCGGAAAACTGCGATCGCAAAGCCGTACCGATACGTTGCTTGTCGAGATCGATACCGATGGCGATGGTAAAGTCGACCGGGTTACCCAGGGGACAGCATATGGTGAGTTTGCATGGACTCTTGAAGATCTAGCTCCTGGCAACTACGAATACCAAATACGAGCTAAATCCAAAGCCAGCCTGCAGGCATCGACTCAGGTTGGTCCGTGGCAAAGCGTCTCTTTTGAAGTGCAGCAACGGAAATTCAAAC
>JBJTAQ010001132.1:0-2303 GCA_046090945.1 Pirellula sp. | reverse complement strand
ACCGCGGATATCGCAGTCCGAGTCGCCGAGTGCCTCGGAATTCGCATCGATCCTTGGGTCCTAGGCAATAATCACCGAGCGATGATCGTCGCTTGGATCAAGGAAAGAGCCGAGGAGTAGGCGTCACTCGGCCTTGGGTGGGTCGTACCGGCTCTTACTCGATGTCTTCGTCTTTGCTGGCTTGGATGTATAAATACTGGCCATCTCGGATATCTGTTCAGCAAGTATCTTTCGAGCGCTAGCGGGTTCGAGCAACTCGGCGGCCGAGCCAAGCCGAAGTATTTGTGGGATCACCTCCAAAGGATGAAACGCCGGAACAGTCAGTATCGCAGACCCATCGGGTTGCATCTCAAAACGCTGCTCGGCATGCCAAGGTTCCTCTTGGACCCATCGCACCGCCTTGGCCGTCAGCCTAACTCGATAAATCGATGGCTTGTCACCACTGAAAATCCCCCCAGAACGCCCAAGATGGACGTCCAAATCGATATCCGGATGAGGCTTAAACCACTCATCGAGTGCGATCGCCGACTGAAATCGATCCAGCTTCCAATGTCTAAGTCGTTCTTCGGGTTCCAAGTCCCGATGCTGACCGGATTCGATCGCTACTAGGTAGATGCTCGACTGATAGATGATCAGCCCATAAGGTTCCAAGATTCTCTGCCGAGCCGGACTCCCTGTTGATTCGTACACCGCATCGAGCTTGCGATGTTCCTGGATCGCTCGATTCATGGTTTGCAGGGTCCCTTTTTGCTTCTCGTAAGTCTTGGGAACCACACCGATGACTCGGAGCGTGCGTCGGTACCGCTCGTAGTGATCCCAGACCCCCTCTGGCAACTGCTCCTTGACCTTGTGCCAGAACCCCTCGATGCCATGCCAAAACTGGGTACCAGCCAGTGGTATCATGAGATCTCGACCCATCGACAGCGCGATCAATTCGCTGGCCGAGATACCGATCTTGTGAAGCCCGGTATCGCTTCGGGTCAACCGCCAAACTCGCCCCCTCGCGGTATCTTGCGTTGCGATCGGCATCCCAGCCGCTTGGAGTGCTTCGATATCTCTACGAATGCTTCGGGTATGCAAACTCCCAAGGCCGAGTTCTTCAACGACAACGCTTCGAATTTCCTCCAGCGTCGCCCCATAACGCCGCCTCTCGAGGACTTGCAGTATCTTGTGCTGGCGTATCAGTTGTTCATTGCGTGCCAAAATGCGGAATCCTTTCGCCTCGCATTGCTATCGGAATTAATCCAAGTAGGTGGTCCATGAGGCCGCCGATTCATAATTTTTGGCCAGATCGGTTGCTCCCTGCTCGGATAGACTGCCCGCTGTGACCATCGATCTTAATCGCCTTTGAAATAAATCCTGCAATCCAACGGCATCGTACCTTGCAAATGCAACCATGTCCTGAATCTTGCTGCCAGGAATAATTTTCGAAACATGGAATCGGCCATCGGACTCGATGTGAATCGATGCTTCATTGGGTATACCAAAAAGGTTGTGGTAGGAGCCCATCACTTCCTGATAAGCTCCGATGAGGAAGATCCCTAAAAAGTAGTCGTTCCCTTCCTTCCACTCAGGCAGTTCCAACGTTTCCTTGACATCGCGCAAGTCAACGAACTTGTCGATCTTTCCATCGGAATCGCAGGTGACATCCACCAGCGTCGCGAAATCGATCTTCGCATCCTGCAAGCGGTGCAAAGGAACTACCGGGAACAATTGCCCAATCGCCCACGAATCCGGTGCCGAACGAAAAAGCGAGAAATTGCACAGATACTTAGCCGCCAGAACCCGCTTGACGTCCTCGAACTCCTCATTGGGATTCCGAGCCTGCTCTGACTCCTTGAGCGCACGGGCACAAATTTCCCAGTAAAGTACCTCGCCTTTGGCTCGGTCCTCCAAAGAGACCAGACCCAAGTTGAATTGCGTGTGGAGTTCATCCTTGTGCTCGACGGCATCGTGGTAATATTCGAAGTAGTTTTTGCCGTTGATGTCATCGAGCAGCCACTTCATCTCGGTGATCACCTGCGGATCGTCTTCATCGATCGTAACTTCGGGAAGATCATCCGCAAAGGTTTCGATTTCTTCGCGAATCGAGGTGACAAGCACAGTATGGTATGCGGTCATCATCCTCCCACTCTCGGTCACCAGATTCGGATGCGGTACCCCTTCTTCGTCACAAACGGTTTGCACCGTATAAACGACGTCATTGGCAAACTCTTGGACCGTATAGTTCATCGAGGACTCTGTCCGGGTTTTGGACCCGTCATAATCAACGCCTAATCCACCGCCGATATCGAGAAACTCGA
>JBJTAQ010001131.1:0-6119 GCA_046090945.1 Pirellula sp. | reverse complement strand
GACCGACCATCCCAACGGTGGTCCGTTTACTGGTTACCCTCATCTGATTCGATTGCTGATGGACTACGACTTTCGCATGTCGATTTTTGATCGGTTGCATCCGGATGTGAAAGCCACATCGAGCCTTCCGAGTCTCAAGCGAGAGTACCGACTCGACGAGATCGCTTCGATTACCCGACTCGGTCCTGCTCGCGCTCTGGGCTTACAGCATCGCGGCAATCTTAATCCCGGTTCGATTGCGGATGTGGTGGTTTACCGGAATGACAACAATGCCCAAGATATGTTTGCCAACCCTGTAATGGTTTTCCGTAGGGGTCGGCTGGTGATGCGAAATGGCGAGGTTCTGGACGACTGTCCAAAGAGCGTCTTGATCAGCGAATTCGAGGCTCGGAGCGATGCCCTGCGATGGGGAATGCAAGCATCGAATGTGCAGCGGTGGCGAAAGCAATATGGCTATTCACCTTGGTTGACAGCCATCGATCAAGACGAGTTTTCGCAGGCGGGATTGGCTCTCGATTTTGCAAATTGGCACGATTGACCGCTCGACCAAAGGCATTCGGTTCAAAGGGTTAGTGGATCACCACGAAGTTACGATTGCCGTCTTCATCGACGAGTCGAATAGGTTTTGAAAATGACTCACCGTAATCTGCCGATTGAAAGCATACCGGACCGGAGTCTGAATCGGCTACCAACGCGACATTACCTTTTGCGTCCTGCAAGGCTCGAACAGGCTTGGCCCCTTCTGGAGCCGGGATCGTTTTGACGCTGCCACCTGCTTGCTGGTATCCGTTCACCGGGTCAACGGCGAAGAGATTCAGGATTAACCATGCAAAAAGCAACCATGAACCTGTCTTGGAACTGCACATTCGATACTCGGCCATTTCGTGAATTGGGTCACCAACAAATGGATCGATTGTAGCAGAATCGATTCCAAATTAGGCGACCCTAAGCAGTGCAAAGCAGACGGCAAGCTCCGAGCCTCCAAGCCCGTAACTTCAGAGTGACCGAAGAGAACGTGAGCGACAAGTCGCTAAAAGTAAAAACCGAGGAGGGGACGAAAGGTCCCCTCCTCGGCAGCCTCTCCCCCGGCCAGCTCCACACACACAACCGAACGAGCTGACCGGAGAATAACGCATGGTACCGATTAGAGTCGCAACACCTCCAATCGGTTCCAAGTCCATCTCAACCGATTTTGAGCAATCGCAAGAAGGTTGATGATGCTCTACACACAAACGGCTTGAAGTAGCAATGAATGTGCCAAAGATTTCCCTCCGCACTCCATTTCGGAATTTACAGGATGGAATTTGGGGTTTTACGGGGGTTGCTTTTCAGGAGTTGTGACAATCTGCCCCATAACCGAAGCGATAAGACTTGAATCCTTGGGATCAAACCCGACAATCCATGGATAGTGATTCTCAAACCGAGTGTCCTTTTCTCAAGTTGAAACTCGCAAGCTCATCAAGGGATCGATCCGAAAAACCATGAGTGTTTTTTCGCTGGACAGTTGGTTGACCTTAATTCCGGTTGTGCATGGAAGCGCAGCTTACGCATCGGCGCTGCGCAAGGAGCTTTTGAAGCATCCCTTTGATGCGTTGGCTGTACCATTGCCAACCTCGTTTGCAGCGGGAGTCGTCGAAGGCGTCGAACGGCTTCCTGCTTTGTCGGCGGTCGTTCGATTGACATCATCGGGGGATCGGATCGCAGATTGGGATAACAACGACGAGTTGGACGATTCGCAGGGTCCACAGGCCACCTTTGTTCCCATCGATCCATGCCAAGCGGTCATTGCGGCGATTCGTTTTGCATTGGGGGAGCGCAAGCCGATCGAGTGGATCGACTCGGAGAGCGATCAGATCGAGAACCACTCGCCGATTTTCGCAGACTGCTATGCGATTCGGCATACAACACTCGAGCGGTTCTGCTCGGCGATGCTCCCGGCGATCCCCCCGCCGAGTATTGGTTTGGGCAGCGGCGACTTGGTCGAACGAATCCGCACGATGGCAGAGCGGATCGTATCGATGCGCAAGCGTTATGCTCGAATCGCTGCGTTGTGCCCGCTGGAATCGTGGCCTTGGTTGCGAGAAGCGATCCAAAGAGAGCTACACGAGCCAAGTTCGAAGAGCACTTTGCCAAGCGATCATGAGGACTCTGGTCATGAGGATGACTACAAGCCCGAGTTGCTGGGTATCGATCCTCGCAGCTATCTATTCATGCTCGGCGAGCTTCCGTTCATTACCGGTCTGGTCGAACGGGCTCGCCAGGACTTTGATGACGATGATCAGATTGTGGCCGAAGGTCTCAAAGAACTCTTTGTCTCGGCTCGCAGCAGCTACACACAAGAGCTTGGGAATCGCGCGCGTCGGATCACCCCTTTGCTGATTTCGCAGTGTCTGAAGTATGTCCGCAATCAGACGCTTCTGGATCGTCGAATGACGCCGAGCTTTTATACGCTTGCTAAATCTGCCCAGCAGATGATGGGGGATACCTATACGATGCATTTGGTCAATTCGGCCATCGATTATCCTTACGATAGCCCAACCGATCTGCCAACGATGCGACTTGGGATCAACACAGGAGACCTCCCCGGGATTGGGCCGACGAAGCTCGTATCGCGACTGCCGGGTCCACCGATGGACTGGCATTCGATCGAGCTGAAACGTCCGGTGCGCAAAAACGAGCAGAAGCGTTGGGAGAGCCGCTGGAATCCTTACTTGCAGTGCTCTTGGCCTGAGGAGGACACTCAGATTGAAAGCTTTAGGAATCGGGTCACAGAGCGAGCACGTCAGATACTCGGTGCCGATTTAGCTCGGATCGAAAAATTCACCACAAGCATCATGGACGGATTGGACCTTCGAGAGACGTTGCGTCACTGGTACGATGGCTCGCTGTACGTGAAAGTCAATCCGCCATCGATCGGGCAGGTCAATGTGACGGTGATGATTTTCGATCCCGATCCTGACCCCCGCGAGTATTCATGGCGGACGACTTGGTTCTCCGAGCATGCTGAAGAATCGACGCTGGCGTTCTTTGCAACTCCGTTCCAAAAAAAGATGATTGGTCCTGGGATCGGGATGTCGACCTACGGTGGATCGATGTTCATCTATCCACCTCGACCGATCGCCGACATCTGGCAAGATCCACGCTTGGACTTTGCCGACACGCTCGAGCAGCGTTTGGTCGCCGCTGCTTGTCTGCACAGTGAATCTAGACACGTGGCATTATTGAGTCCGACTCCGCCGGGGATCGCTCTGAAGAGGATTGCCAAGCGTTATTCTCGCAAGCTTGTGCATGTACCGCTTTCGCATTTTGCCGACAGTGTCGTCGAGCAGCTTCGGAACTTTCATGTGCTCAATGGTCGGCATGTGCGGAGCTATGCTGCGGACTTTATTCGGAAATCCTAAGCTACTGGTATTCGAAGAATCCTCGTCCGGTTTTCACACCTAGGTGCCCGGCGGCGACCAGCGGCTCAATACGAGCGATCAGCGGCGACCAGACTTGATCCCCCTCGACAAATCGCGCATTGGACATGGTCTGAAGCATCAGGTCTAAGCCGATTTGGTCCATGATCCCGAAGGGACCGACTGGCATCCCAGTGGCTTTGGTCCAAGCAAGATCGATGCTCGACGGGTCGGCCACTCCGCGATCGAGCAGTTGCAAGGCCGATTGCAGGACGGATTTGAGCATGGCATTAAAAATATAACCGCTGTTTTCGATCGTTTGCACGATCGGTGTCTTACCGATCTTCCGAGCAATTAGGCTCAATCTATAGAGCGTCTGCGGGTCGGTTTCGGGTGCTGCAGCCACATCGACCACGGTCGCTTTCCAGATTGGGACGTGGAAATGAAAGTGAGCGTAGCGTTGTGGAAATCGGACGTGTCCGGAGAAGGTCGAGGGGACAAAGTACGAACTGTTCGAGGCCAGAATCGTATCCTGCGGGAAAACTTCCGAGAGTTGCTTGAGCAACCGGCGTTTAAGGGACGCCTGCTCCGGGACGCTTTCTAGGACCAGTGCGACCCGACCAAGCTTTGGGGCTTGGGCCGAGACAGCTTCGAGCGATGCAAGCTTGAGTCTGTTTTCGAGTTCCTGAGCCGTACATTGAGGCCAGTAGCCAGCGGCAGCAAATGGGCTGAGATTTGCTAAAATCCAGTCCTTGGAGGCTTGCAAGGCCGGTTCGTGGGGGTCGCACAAAACGACAGCCAAGCCGTGGGTGAGCATTTGCCCGGCGATTTGACGGCCAGTCCAGCCCGCGCCGACGATAACGATCAATTCGTTGGATTGCATGAGGAATTATGGATTTTGGGCCCTTTAGAAGCCGATCGGCTCGATTTACGATTGACGGAACCGGCAGAATCGTTGTAATTCTGTCCGATCTAAGGGCGGTTCGTCAGGGGTTGATTCAACCTCGACCGTCCGATTTTAGCAACCTTGCGGAATTCTTTTGAGTGCCGAAGGCCTGCGTCGTTGCAGGCCTGTGTGGGTCTTGGTTTTGCCGCCAGAAGACTCTCATGGCGGAATTTCGCGCATGATGCCTGTTTGTGTCGGGGATTGATTCCTCGTTGGACAGGTCCAAAGGAGATAAGCGTGGCAAACGAATTGGTTAGTAAGTTGATTGAGGCAGGGGCGCACTTCGGTCACCGGGTTAGCCGGTGGAATCCCAAGATGGCGCCGTACATCTACGGCCGCAAGAACCTCATTCACATCATCGATATCCGCGAGACTCTCCGCGGAATGCTGCGAGCCAAAAAATACCTCAGCCAGGTAGCCCAGGGTGGTTCACTGGTGCTGTTCGTTGGGACCAAGCGTCAGGCATCGGAGGTTATTCAGCGCGAGGCGACCCGATGCGGCATGCCTTTCGTCAGTGAGCGTTGGCTCGGAGGGTGTTTGACCAACTTCCGCACGATTCGCGATCGGATGGGTCGACTCGAAGAGCTCGAGACGATCATGAACAGCGATCAGATCAACGGATACTCCAAGAAGATGCAATCGGCGTTGAATCGAGAGTACCGCAAGATCTATCGCAACCTCAATGGTATTCGAACCCTGAACCGGATCCCTGAGTGCCTTGTCATTATTGATCCGAAGAAGGAAAAGAATGCGATTCGGGAAGCCAAGGCGTTGGGGATTACGACCGTTGCCTTGATCGATACCGACTGCGACCCATCCCAGGTGGACCTCGTTATTCCAGGTAACGACGACGGCATTCGATCGATCGATTTGATCGTTAAGCAACTTGCTGATGCCGTTTTAGCAGGTAAGTCGGAGAACCCTGAGTTGATGAAGACAGTTCCGCAAGCCGCACCGGTATCGAGCACTAAAGATGCCGTTTCGGAGATGGCTGCATTGGCTGAAAAAGAAGCTTTGGACTAACGCATTCCAACAAGCAAACTAATGGAGAAAACAAATGTCTAACATTTCCGCAAACGCCGTGGCTGAACTCCGCAAGCAAACCGGTGCCGGTTTGATGGATTGCAAGAAGGCGCTTCAGGAGTCCAACGGGGACTACGATGGAGCCTTAGAGTATTTGCGCAAGCAAGGACGCAAGGTTGCCGACAAAGTTGCAGATCGAGACACCAACGAAGGCCGTGTTGCCATCGCTTTCAATCCCGCGAAAACGACCGGGGTTGTTATGGCGCTCTGCTGCCAAACCGACTTCGTCGCTAAGAACGAAGGCTTTATCGAATTGACCGACCAGCTTTGCAAGTTGGCTCTGGACAACAATGTCGAAACCGTTGAACAACTCAATGCGTTGACGATCGATGGTATGACGGTGGCAGAGAAACTCATCGAGCACACCGGCAAGATTGGCGAAAAGCTGGTGGTCACTGAGTTGTACCGAGTCAGTGGTGACAAACTTGCAAGCTACATTCATGCGGGCAGCAAGATCGGTGTGCTGCTGTCCTACAAGGATGGCGGCAAAGCTGGTGCCGATGAATTGTTTCGCGGAATCGCCATGCACATCGCAGCGATGAAACCTTCGATTATGCATTATTCGGAATTCGATCCGGCCTTCGTGGCCGTCGAAACCGAATCGATCATCAATCGAATCAAAACCGAGAACGAAGACTTGGAACGTTTGGGCAAGCCGCTCAAAACGGTGCCTCAGTACGTGAGCCGCTTGC